>JAFGGA010000058.1 GCA_016930835.1 Deltaproteobacteria bacterium | reverse complement strand
CCGAAAAACTCTATGGCCTCGATCAATTTTTTCACCACAATGGGAGACCCTCCATAAATAATTGAATGGAGGGAACTAAAATCATGATGTGATTTCTCTTCTGATTCCATTATTTGATAGAGCATTGTAGGAACGAGTTTCAGCACGGTCACCTTTTCCTTTTCAATAGTACTGAAAATCAGCGTTGCATCGAATCCCGGAACTAGTACATTCGTTGCCCCTTTTATGAAGAAGGGGAGGACAAAAAACCCGGCACCATGACTCAAGGGCTGAAGATTCAAGATAACATCCTGTTCGGTCACAGGCCCGTAATCGAGAATAAGATTCATGACAATGTTTGCCCAGGCTTTTTGTGTCAGCATCACTCCTTTGGGTTTTCCCGTGGTGCCTGAGGTATAGAAGATGGTGTGAAGATCATCATCATCGATATAACCGGCAGGTTCTTCTTCAGAACTATCACCCACAATATCTTCATAATCCAACATGCCGACCGGCAGTGTTCCTGATTCTTCATTTGAGACCCTGATAAATTTGGTGACCGTTTTCAGGTTCGGCCTTATCCTTTTCACTGTTTCGATGAACTCTTCTCCAAAAATTAAGGCGCTTGATTCTGAATCATTCAGCATGTACTCATGATCCTGGTCGGAAAGACGCACATTGAGCGGTACCCTGACCGCACCAATCTTGGGTAGGGCAAAATCGAACTCGATAAAATATGTACTGTTTTTCATCAGGATCCCGATTCTGTCCCCTTTTTTCAATCCATGTTTGATAAGGGCGTTTGCCAGCCGGTTCACTCTGTTATTGAGTTGAAAAAAAGTCAGTCTCTTTTCCCCATAGACCACTGCCAGATTATTCGGGTATTGGCGAACAGCCCTGTTAATCAAGTATTTGATATTCATTGAACTCTCTCCTCTTTGTAAAAACTTGCGCGCGAGCCCGAAACCGGGTAGGATCGCAATCAAATTAACGTTTTAAAATCGTAACCGTCAGTGCCGCAGGACTCCCATCCACATAACCGCCGGCGTTTTGCGCCAACGCCAACCGTGGGAACTCGCTGCTTTTCCCCCGAACCTGTCTTGCGCCGGCCCTGCCTCTCATTTGCGTGACGAGCTCATGAATCTGTGCCAGCCCTGTTGCGCCGATGGGATGCCCGCGGGCGGCCAGCCCCCCACTGGAGTTCACAGGAAGATCGCCCTTCAGAGAGAAATAACCATTGTCCACCAATTCCCCCATTTTTTCAGGCGTGCAAAAGCCGAGTTTTTCAATGCGGAACATTTCTCCCGGCGCCATGGCATCATGCACTTCGGCCAGTTCAATATCTTCAGGCCCCAGATCTGCAACCTCATAGGCTTCTTTTGCAATATGACGCTGGCCGTCATCATCTTCCCCGAGTTCACCGCTTCTGAGGCAGCAAGCCGCAATGGTTATGAAATCCATACCATTATCGCGAGCGAAGTCTTCACTGCACACGATAGCCGCTGCAGCACCATCCGCCATGGTTGAGCACATATAAAGGGTAAGGGGCCATGTGATCAGGCGGGAATTCAAAATATTTTCGACGCTAATGGGCTTTTGATACTGGGCAAGGGGATTGAGGGATCCGTTGTATTTGTTTTTAGAGGCAACCTTTGCGAAATGCTCCTGAGTCCAGCCGTATTTCTTCATATATTTCCGCAGGGTCATTGCATAGGAGGCGGAAAACTGGAATCCCATTCCGCCCATGATTTCAACATCCGAATTAGTAGACATTGCCGCGATTGATCTGGCCGTATCATCCAGGTACATCTTCTCCGCACCCACAGCCAGGACAACATCATAAACCCCCGATTTGATAGCGAGAACAGCCTCACGCAATGCGATGGTAGCTGATGCACATGCCCCTTCCACATTAACGATGGGGATCCCTTCGAAACCCGCATGGCGAAGCATTACATGCCCGCGGATCGCTTCCTGACCGATGGTCAGCCCCCCCGTGGCATTTCCGAAATAGGCCGCCTGAATGGCCCTGGCATCAATATCTGCGTCATGGATAGCCTCCCAGACAGCTGTCTTTGTAATATCTTTCAGACTCTTATCAAGGAATTTGCCGAACTTATGCATTCCCGTACCTACTATACAAACATGCCTCATGATTTGTTCTTCTCCTCTACAGGTTTGAATTTCCATCCGATCAGAGAATTCCCTTTCTCATCATCTCTGATCTTTTCAATAACCAACTCCATTTTCTGCCCCGGTTCCAGGGCATCATCTCTTGGTTCACAGCCGGTGATCAACGTAAATATCTTTGGTCCGTCCTCCAGGACGACATAAGCCTGGATATAAGGAGCCGTGAACCCTGTAGGCGCCACCTGTATGACTGCATAACTGTCCAACCGGGCATAGGGTCCGAATTTTTTTTCTTCCATGCAGTCATCCCTGACACACTTGACACAGACCTCTTTTTTCGGAAAACACATATATCCGCAGGAACTGCACCGGCTGCCGATCAGATACGGTTTTTCATCCGGTGACTCGGGTTTATGGAACGCCCCTTTTTTGATAGACACTTCCATCCTTTTCCTCCTCTTCCATCATTCGGGAAAACCAGATATTTTTCTAATCCTTTGCTTCTTCTAAAATCCGCTGAAAATCGTCCAGCGACAGGCAGTGCCCCATGATATCCATATTCTTTTCTGATGCCTCCTGGAGGAAAGGGTCGTGTGTAATCATGGCATCTTTTATGCCGATCAGCCTGAAGTCCCTGACCCAGGCATCACGATAGGTATTCTCCACACAGATATTGGTGGCGAAACCCGAGAAGATGAGTGTATCAATATGGATGCCTCTCAACAGCGTTTCAAGATAGGTACCGAAAAAACCACTGGCCCTGTTTTTTTCCACATCAAAATCCGGCGTCCCGAGCTCATCGAGCATCTGCGCGCCCCAGCTGTTAGGCCTCAATCCTTCATGAACGAGCCAGGGTCTTGCCCCTTCGATGAACAAACCAGCGTCAGCTGCCCTGCCTGATTGATCCGGGTGTAAAACATATCGAATATGGATAATGGGAATCCCGGCTTCGCGACAGAGATTTGAAAGGCGAACGCATTGAGGGATCTTGGGGCGAAGCGCCTTTACATCCACACCATTTTTATGATGCACGCCGTCATCGTGAAAAAAGTCGTTCTGGAGATCAATAACCAGTAATGCAGACCTCTTTTTGTCGAAATGAAAATCCACGTTATAATATTTCCCCTTTTCATGTTTCAGTCTTGTTCCCTGTTTCGGCATTTCCAATTCCTTTTTTCCATTCATGACGCCCACCCTGTCCACAGTACTGAGTTTTCAGGGTTCTAAAAACTCTAAAATAGCTTCCGAGAATTCTCCGGCCCTCTCATAGCCCAGAACGAATCCTCCACCTTCTATAACCTTGGTTTTGCAACCTGGGACTAATTCCTCCGTCTCCTTCATCCGGCTATAGAGAAAGTCTTCAGTCCCGTATATCAATAGGATCGGGCATTTGATTAATGGAAGCCGTTTTTCCATTTCGTATCTGAATAATGCTTGATGGGCATCCCGTTCCCCGGAGTTCAGACAATCAACAACCCACCGATGCCAGTACAAAGGATCGGAATGGGGAGACCAGCCTCCGGCCTTTTCCCAAATTTTTATCAAATGTGATCCATCCTTCTCTATTTTCATCGGATCGTATTTGGGATCTGCAAGTCGAGCCTTACGTTCTTCGGGAGGAAGGTAGGGACAGCCGTTCAGTATGAGCCTGTCTACCCGTTCAGGATATGCCGCCGCCACTTCAACGCTTATGGCCGCCCCCGAATGGGTACCGACAATACTTGCCTTATCTATACTTAAAACATCAAGAAACTGGATAACAGAGGATGCATAATCCTCGAT
>JAFGGA010000057.1 GCA_016930835.1 Deltaproteobacteria bacterium | reverse complement strand
TTTCGTGATTTTGATCCTCACCATATCGGTAATATGCCTGCGGGTCAAAATCACTCCAACTTCGCTTTATAGTCAGGCTTTCGGCGCATCGCTATGATAATTGGTGTAAGATTCAGGCAAGAAATGATTGATCCATGATATTACGGATAAGTCATATGAAACCAAAACAGGACCGCTGTAAAGAGAACAGAATGGGTATCGTCAAGATGGCGCGAGGGCAGTTTCCTGAAAAAACGGATGAAATCGTAGAAGTTAGGCGGGGTCTATTCGCTCAGTCCCATCATTTTTAAAATCAACCCCTTTTCCCTCAGGCTTGAGCCGATTTTCTGAGTCCGTTGTTTTGGGCAGCAGGCTATGGAACACTTCCCCGTAGATGTCCCAGATGGTAACAAACAGGGCGGCCACGATGGGACCTATAACAAACCCGATGACCCCAAAAAAAACGATTCCTCCCAGGGTCCCTAAAAAGATCAGCAGGTCGTGCATCTGGGTGTCTTTTCCCACCAGCATCGGACGCAGAATATTATCGAGGCTTCCGACCACGAAGCCACAGAAAAGGACCAAGCCCAAGGCCTTGAAATAGCTGCCGCCTATGGCCAGAAGAACGGCTGCTGGCACCCACACTAGGGCGGAACCCAGGGCCGGGATAATGGAAAGGGCCGTCATGACCGTACCCCAGAATACCGCGGCGTCAATGCCCGCCACGGCAAAGGCCAGGCCAGCCAGAAATCCCTGCAAAATTCCGATGAGGGCCGTTCCCTTGAGGGTTGCCCTGGTCACGGAGGTGAATCGATCCAGAAGGCGTTTTTCGTTTTCCTCCTCTAGGGGCAGATAATACAAGATCCGGTCCAGAAGAAATTTGCCATCCATGAGAAAAAAATAACTTACATAGAGAAAAACAAAAAACATGAAGATGAAATTCACCGTACCTATGGCTCCCGCCGACAGGCTGTTCACCAGGAACATACTGATTTTCCCGGCCACTTCCCCTGCCTTGCCGAGGATTTGACTCTGATAAGGAAGCAATTCCTCGTAAAATGGGATTTTTTGTAGAACCTCCGAAAACCGGGCGGGCTCGGCCATCTGCCGTTGAACCCAAGGGGTGACGGATTGACCCACCTTCAATGCCTGAGCCGTGATGATACTCACCAGACCAGACATGGGCACCAATACCACCAAAACGAACAACCCCAGAGTCAACAGGGAAGCAAGCCTGGACCGGTCCTTCACAACCTTTCGGATTTTTCCGTAAACCGGCTGGACCAGGGCAGAGAAAATACCGGCCAGTAACAAGGCCATTAGAAAATGCCGGATCATGGACAGAAAAAGGGCTGAAATCAGAAAAATCAGCACCAGCAGGACCAGGTTGTTGATTGTGTTTCGATGCATATTCCTTCTCCATTAAAATTTTACCGACCGGTGAATCCCTGATCCTAACACGGGACCTTCTCAACATTTAGATATTCAAACAACATGATAAGATTTTTTTAGCCTCTCTCCTCCAGCTTAAAACCCCTTTCTCATTCCCATGGGCAATGGGCAATAATTTGATGGAAGTCCCCTCGGGCATCTATCGTGGATTGTCAAGTCATAGGGAATAATTATCATAGTCAGCTATACTGTCCAAAAAAACGTATGATTTTAGATTTTTGAAAACTTTGGTCAAATTCATGGATTCCGCGATCAAGTCGCGGAATGACCAATATGGTTCTCGGTTACGGAACAGTAACCTGTCATTTCTGTTTTCTGCCAGTCATTCTGCGACTTGATCGCGGAATCCAATGTTGGGGTTTTGAAAAGATCCAAATTATTATAAAAAACTACGTAAATATTGAGAACGTCTTCTATCACACAGGGTTTGTTTCAGATGGTGACCTGCAATTTGGATGAACATCAGACCCGCATGGATCAGGCACCCAAGATGTGAGAACGACTCTATCATGTTCCTTGCGGTTCTTTGCAGATTGAATTCAAACGTGAAGTCCTTTTTCCGCCTGTGTTCGAGCAGAAAATCATTTAACCCTTTATCAAATCGAGATGTAATTTTTCCCATTAGTTATTTAATTACTCATGAGGCAAGATTGGCGATCATATCTTTTAGGGATTTACGATGCAAGATCAAACGGCAAATCACTGATGTCTCGGAGACGTTTTCCGTTTATCAGGGCATTCAGCATGTCCTTCTGGTCCTCATTGCCACTTCTATTTAATGAAGCGATGAGTTCGGTCAGTGCCATATGATAAACACAATCCAGATCTCCAGTCCCCATTGCCAATGAGGCCAGCCTGGTGGGCATAGGTTCTGCAGTGACACAAACAATATGGGGAGTCTTTCCTTTCCGGTTCCTGATCAGATTCAAGGCTTCTGTGCGGGTATTTTGGGATCGGTCGCTCCTGATCGTCCATTTACACGAAATACTCGCATGAAGAATGGGTTTTGGATTCTGGTAATTTTTCTTACGTAACGATGTAAGTGTGGAGACCTTATCCTTACCAAAAACAAGTCGCTTCAAATTGATTTCAGAATCAGTTAGAGGCTCTCGACCAATAATAATATCCGGTGTGATAAAGTAATCTCCACCGAGTGTAGCAGCTAATTCTTTATGCGTCTTAATTAGGTTACTTAGATCAGCCAGGTGTTCATACTGGTCAAAGGCTGCAATTCCGATAGAGGCCTGACTGGCAGAAAATAACCATTTTCCGTGACGGATATTATGAAGTAACTGGAAAGACCTATTCAAAAAATTCATGGTTAGCTTCGCAAAAATCATGCCTACTGTCTGACCAACTGGAGGATTTTCGCAGAGCGGTAAATTAAGTTCTTTGATAATCCCCTGGGCAAGTATTTTACTGGTTTTACTGCTGACGTCTGCGAAATTGGGAACATTATTTTTCTGGCCAAGGATCCTTTTGCAAATTTCCACATGATAATCCTTTCTTAATTCAGCGATGGTCATGATTTACCCCTAAGGAGATTTTGCCCAACGCGGATTGCTTTTCCATTTATTCTTATCCGGCTAATTATAATATTAGGCTGGCTTGTAGAATCCGATAATAAATTCTTTATGCATCCTCTCTTCTATCTGGGTTTCAAATGGTCCGCTGGTCCTGGCAGGCATCATCCTCTTATTCCTATCTAGATTACGTTCTGATATGCCGACGAGATCAAATCCGACTTTTTTACCTATTTCGCCCAGGCATTGGGCTGTCTTCGTGTCCATTCCACGCATTATCGAAGAGCCTACAATGATAATAGCCGCTTTTCCGGATTTGAGAACACGATGCATCTCTTTAAAAGCCTGTGACATCTCAGTATAATATCGTCTCAGAACTTGTCCTTTTTTAGGATCTTTTCGGTTGAGATTTGATATGACTGCTTCAGGATAATCAGGTAGATGGTACATATTAAAATCGCGAGTACTTTCCCCTCCGATATATTTACTTCTTTTTTTAGAGAGTAAATCAACAGGATAGCCGAACCAAACCAGAGAAAATTTATGGGCACGCATATAGTCAATGGCATTAGAGGCATAGGGCGGTGAAGTGATGATGAGATCGATGGATTCATCGTCCAGGCCGATCGCTTGAACATTTCCACACAGAACAGAAGCTTTCCCACTTCCCTGATTCAATTTGCTGATATTTTGGATATTTCTATTCACACGTCTTTGAAACTCTTCAAATGCTGGGCGGGGAATTTTGTTTTTTATTTTGTGGGGCCTGGTATGAGCAAGATCATAGGCCAGTGAGACTCCGCCTGATTTAGTAATAATAACAGATGAGAGGGCAATCTGAAAAAAACGATGTAAATCCCTGTCAGTGAGTTTTTCAATTGGCTTTATCAAAGATAATAATTCTAATTGTGTCTCTCTAAGAAACCAATAATCTATAAATTTTTTTGTAGATGGATCGAAACGAATTTCCAATTCTGTATTCAGTCTATCATTATTCTTTTTAAAATCATGATCAGCATGATCGATGACCGACTCCGCGGTTCTTATCAATCGTTCTGGATCAAGGGCTGTAACCTTTACCTTGGTAAGATTCAGGGCTATAGGATCGATGTCAATACCAAGGCCATATCGCCCTAGCAAAAAGGCTTCGAGTACAGCCGTACCCGAACCGGACATTGGATCTAATACTTTTTCTCCCGGTAAAGTCAGCCCATTAATGAACTTTTTGGGTAATTGAGGGGGAAATTTTGCAGGAAAGGCATGGAAATTATGAGTGACGTACCCGCTATTCTCACCATGAAAATCCATGTCCTCTGTTAAGAGATCTAGTAAAGTCTCCCTATAATGCAAAGGGGAAAGCCTTTCTTTTGGAGGACTATAAACCTCAAAAGAATTGAACAGATCAATTTGAACAGGTTTAATGGGCATAAGGGATTTTATCAAGGCTAAGGTAACACAGAATAATGTATTTTGATCTTAGACAAGTTAGAGCAAATAAAAGCTATGGTCAAGGGAAAATAAGAATCGAGGATAAAGATTCCTGAATATATCGCAGATAAAGGCTCAATATGCTTAAATATAACGGATCGGTGCCAGTCCTTTTTTGATTCGCAATGCCTCTATCAGGCCAACCGTGCCGGTCATCATGTTGTCTCCCCAGGGGGCGCCCCAGGTGATCGGCAGTCGCGTGCCCTCCATGATGTGGCGTTTGGGACCTGTGGCAACGATGGCCTGGATGTTTGAAAAGCCTACTGCCTTGCGAACGTAAGCACCGTGACCCCCTTCAGTCAGTATCCGGGCGTGATCGATCCGACCGTCGGCCAGATCGGGCAGTAAGGTTTCCAGCCTCTCCAGGGTGATATCGCGGGTGTGATACTCCAATAGCGCGGCTAGCGTATCGTCTTCCATCACCGCGGCAACGGTGTGGGAAGTGGCGATGTCCAGGACCAGAACGGGCGATTTCCCCATGATCTGCACATCCCGTGCCGCTCCCGTAATGGCCGCCATACCGCTGTCCATGACGTAAACTTCTTTTGTATCCATCTGCCGGGCAATACGGGCCATGGCCTTAAGACGGCTGAAAGATCCGGGCACCTGATCGTCACGGAATAACAGGGAGTGAGGTTGGGGCGATTGATCCAGCATGTCCCGGAACAGATGATGCCGAAAATCCAGATGCGAGACCCCTGCTGGTGCCGTGCCGTGATCCTGGGCGCATAGTGCCACGGCATCGAAGGACCGGGAGAGATCCAGTCCTGAAAGGATTTGATCAATCCGGTCCGGTTGGATATCTCCCAGGGTGATGGGGGTGAATCGCCGATCGTTCCTGGCCTCCCGAATATTAACGGTATCCGCCAGCACCAATCCCCAGGAACGGACACGCGCCATATCATGGTGCAAGGTGGCGGCCGCGGGCTCCGAGATCAGAACCCGATCCAGCCCTGCCCGTTTTTTCAGTTCCCCGGTCACGAATCCGCCACCCATCTCCACGCCGTCCACGACCAGCGGCCCCCGGGTACGGTTGATCATCTCGCCGATGGTACGCACTGGCGAGGGGGCCACGGCCTTGAAATGTTCGTTACTCCGGCTGTCATACCACAACAGGTCCATGGTGCCGGCGCCGATATCGATCATTAAAAAGCGACTCATGGTTGATTCCTCGATTGATTATATGCTGAAAGATTCTACCTGTTTTTCTTTGCCAGATCAATGATATCCGGGATTTTGTTGATACGTTATCCATGCCCTCTATTCATGTTTTTATTCTCTGACAAAACGATCAAGATCCATGGGGATTTTCATGCCATTTAAAATCAATACCTGATTTCATCCAAACCTATTTAAGGTGCCATCTCTATTAGATTTTTTGTAACCTTTTAGCCTTTTGAAAATGATGAGATGCAAGGCTTGGATTCCGCGATCAAGTCGCGGAATGACGTTTGATCTTACCATCGCTATACCCTTATGAAGCACGCATTTTATTCTTCTATATGATTTCCCCTTTTCTGCCTGCCTGCGCCGCGCCCGATGCGGTAGACAGGTCATTCCGAGACCCCTCATCAAGTGCGGGGCAGGCTTGATCGCGGAATCCAGTTGTTCATATTTTGTGAGAATAGCTCAAGTGTTACGATTTTTTAGGCCAAAATAATTCAACAAGATATGATCAAGCGGGGAGGACCGGCAAATATCGCCAAATCAGATTGTGAAAGATTAAAGGGTTCATTTGAGGATGGATCATTTTTATGATATACATTCTCAAACACTTGAAAGGGCCTTCCAATGCCACACACCTATCTGGATAGCCTCCTGAAGGCCGATATCTTGAGAAAATCGGTTATACAATCAGCCATCCAACAACTCCATCTGCCCCATGGAAGCAAGGGACTGGATGCCGGTTGCGGGGCCGGTCTGCAATGCATCCTCCTGGCTGAGGAAGTCGGGCCTGATGGTCATGTAACCGGTCTTGATGTGTCACCTGAATTTTTGGCCCATGGCCGGGATTTGGTGAAACAGGCCGGTCTGGAGAAAAGGATCACTTTAAAAGAGGGAAGCATTGATGCGATTCCCTATGATGATCACACATTTGATTGGGCCTGGAGCGCGGACTGCGTCGGGTACGGGCCATGGGACCCGAAACCGTTTTTGAAAGAACTCAAACGGGTTATTAAACCAGGCGGCCTGCTGGCTATACTCGCCTGGTCCTCCGAGCGGCTGCTGCCAGGTCACCCCTTACTTGAAGCCAGATTGAGTGCAACCTCCCCGGGACTGGCTCCCTTTTTAGATGAAACGGAACCATCCCGGCACTTCTTGAGAGCCCTTGGATGGTTGCGTGAATTGGGACTGGTCAACACAAGGGCTGAAGTATTCTCCAACAGTGTCCATGCCCCTTTGGGCGAAGAGGTCTCCCAGTCTCTACTGGATCTTTTTGAAATGCGCTGGCAGGGCGTGGAAAAAGAACTGGCCAAAGAAGACCTTGACCAGTATAGACGTTTGTGCAGACCGGAATCACCCGATTTGATCTTACTGCATCCGGATTATTACGCCTTTTTTACTTATTCGATGTTTTGGGGAAATATCCCTGAATGAAATGGAAATGCCCCATGAAGTTCATTATCCTGAAAGGAAGTCAAGGTTGATGATCTCGTAAAAAGTCGGAAAATACGCATTTTAGTGATTCCGGCGAAGGCCGGAATCCATTCTTTTCAGGTAGTTACATGGACTCTGGACCCCGGCCGCAGTCTATCCCGCACTTGATGCGGGACCGGGGTGACGATTTTTTTACGAGTATGTCAAGGTTAGGTTGTTCAACCCATCAATGCCAACGGTTTGTGGCGGCTATCAACTTGTTCAAGGATAAACCCTATTTTCAGATGATGATATGGAGGTAAAAATGGCCAGCAAAAGTTATATCGATGCGTTTATTCCTGCCGGTAAGGATGCCGCGGAATGTGTGAACTGCGGGTTGTGCCTTCAGAAATGCCCGGTCATGAAGATGGAAAAGGAAGAAAGCAAGGCCGAGATGAAACGACTCTTAAAGGGGGAAGAACCCAAGCGGGTATTGAATGAGTGCACCTTTTGTTTTTCTTGCAATCATTACTGCCCTCAGGGTCTCAAGCCCTATGCCCTGTTCATCGAGCGTATGGTTGCAAAGAAACAAGAAAGCGGTGAAGGCATCTCGCCAGAGATGGAATATATGTTCACCGGAAAACATGAATCCGGTTATTTTTTCGATAAATACCATGCGGCCCCGGACGAGGACAAGGCCATCTTAGAACGATGGAAAAACCTTCCGGATCCATCCAAAGATATCCTTTTTATCGGTTGTGTCGGCCGTACCATCCCCCAGACCATTGAGTATTCCAAGACCCTTGAAGGTCTTCCCAAATACGGTCCCCGGGACGCCTGTTGCGGTGAAATCCCCTATCGCATGGGGGAATACCAAAGCTTTATTGAAATCGTGGAGCGTACGCGAAAATACCTGGAACCCCTCAAAATCGAAAGACTGGTTTGCTATTGCGGTTCTTGTGCAAATTATCTGGGTAATTTCTGGCCCAATTACCATGGAGTCAGGCTGCCTTTTGAGGTCATCTCCCTGTGGGAATGGCTCTGGGAGAAATATAAGGCCGGTGAATTGAAGATCCAACGTTCCCTTTCCACTGAAGCGGCTCTGACGGATTCATGTTACAGCAGTGAGCTGGGTGACGGCTTTTACGAAGCCGTCAGGGGATTGCATGAAGCCGCTGGTATGAAGGTCATCGAGCTTGAAAATAACCGCTATGACAACCTGTGTTGCGGATTCGCCAGCGGTATCCGCGGTGGATACAAAAACAAATATGTGGGGATGGTGGCCCAAAAAAAGTTTGACCAGATTCTCGCAACCAAGGCAACGACAGTGAGCTGCTATTGCCCGGGATGCTGGGACAACCTGATCGGACTTGGGAAGAAAAACAACATCAAGGTCCATTTTGCCATCAATCAAATCCTTTGGGCCTTTGGGGATGATCCACCGGCAAAGAAAAAGAAGTAGTCAGGCCCTGAGTATCCAGCTTTGGTTTACCCTAAAGAAGTATTATATCATTACCGAGTTAATGAAGGCTAAGCCTGAAAGAAAGGTTTACGGTTCAGGGTTTACGGTTTACGGGAAAAAGATTTAACAAAATAAGAGTCTGAAAGTGATGCCTTATACCGTATACCTTACACCTTATACCGCTATTTCATATGGATTCGAAAAGACAAGCTTAGAAAGTTATAGCAATAATAATGAATGAAAACAAGATATTGGTAACCGGCGCTACAGGTTATGTGGGCGGGCGATTGGTCCCCAGATTGCTTGCCGAGGGCTATCGGGTCAAGGCCGTAGGCCGTTCTATGGCCAAGCTCAAGGGCAGGCCATGGTCTTCTCATCCCAACCTGGAACTTGCCCGGGCGGATGTTCATGACCCTGAGTCCATCAGAAATGCCATGAAAGACTGTTCCATCGCCTTTTATCTGGTGCACTCCATGAATCCAGAACATAAGGATTTTGTCGCCAGTGACAGGCGTGCCGCGGGCATCTTTAAAGTTGCCGCGAATGGGTCTCGCCTGAAAAGGATCATTTATCTTGGCGGGCTGGGTGGTGATAAACCCTACGCAAGCATGCACCTGAAAAGCAGAGAGGAAGTCGGACGAATCTTACAATCCAGCCATGTTCCCACCACGATTTTTCGGTCGGCCCATATCCTGGGGTCGGGAAGTGCTTCTTTCGAGATATTGAGGTATATGGCCGAGAGATTGCCTATCATGATAGTCCCCAAAGAGGTTATCGATACGAAGATCCAGCCCATATGCATCCGTAATGTCTTGAATTACCTGCAATTCTGCGTAAAAAAAGAGGAGACCATCGGACGGGTCTTTGACATAGGCGGGCCCGACGTCATTACCTACCGGCAACTGTTCGAGATCTATGCCGAGGTGTTGGGAATAAAGCCCCCGGTCTTTATCGATCCGCCGCTCCGCATGAAAAAGATTGGAAAATCATTTGGCTTTTCCATAGCCGAGCTTGTCTTACCCATGCCCCGCAGTATATCCAGGCCCTTACTGGAAGGGAGTTCCATCGAGGTCATTGCTCAAGATAATACTATACATGAGATCATTCCCCAGGATCTAATCAATTGCAGGGAGGCCATCAGGAGAGCCGTCCAAAAGGATTCACAAAAGATAGTGGAGACAAAGTGGACGGACGCGGGTGAGATCAAACCCCCTGAATGGATCCAAAAAGGTGACGCCCAATACGCGGGTGGCACGCTTTTGGGCGGTGGTTTCAGGATAATCCTGGATGCCGGACCTGAAAATGTGTGGCCGGTGATCAGTCAAATCGGGGGTAAAAACGGATGGTATTACGGTGATTTCCTCTGGAGAGTGAGGGGTTGGATGGACAGTATAGCCGGCGGCGTGGGTTTGAGACGCGGGCGCAGACACCCAGAGGAACTCTGCGTGGGCGATGCGCTGGATTTCTGGCGGGTTTTATATGTGGCCCCTCCCAATCGATTGATACTCTTGGCTGAAATGAAGTTACCGGGTGAAGCCATTATGGATTTTAAGATAAGTAACATGGCAAACGGGGTCGATCTCAGTCTCAGCACCCGATTCAGACCCAGGGGTCTGTATGGGATACTCTACTGGTATGTGCTTCTCCCTTTTCACGACCTGCTGTTCGGGGGCATGTTAAGGAAAATCGCTCACCGCGTGGAGAGGGAGATCATTGCCGGGCCGAAAAAATATAAGCCGGGTCCTATTTCCTATTGAGTTCAGGGTGTAAAAAAACCCCGCCGCGGGATTCGCGGCAGGGTTAGGATCGTGAAGATTCTGGCCGGATCACTTGCTCAACCAGGCGTTTTCAGGGTACCAAACAGTGGATATGACTTCACACCAGCCGCTGTTATGGATCTGTTTGGTATGGGCGCCCAACTGCATCTCGACCCACAGGGGGGTTATCATGGCGTTGTCATAGGCCATCCTGTAGAGTTTCTGGGTCAATTCCCTTTCCACATCGGGATCCCATGTGGCCAGTGCCTTATCCAGGGTTTCTTCAAATCCCGCCGGAAGGTATACGGGCTTGTTATAGGGCATCTTGGATGTCAGTATTCCAAGATTGTTGGCTATGGTGTATGGACGAGGCCCGATGGTACCGTACATGATGCCGTTGTTCCACCCATCCTTGTGCATGGCGACATACCGGCCGCGGTCCAGGAGTTCTATTTTGGCTTTGATGCCTATCTCCGCGAGATAGGTCTGAATAGCCACCAGCAGGTCTTGATTTTCCTCAGCCTTTGATAAAATTTTGGTCTCAAAACCATTGGGGTATCCTGCTTCCGCAAGGAGTTTTTTTGCCTTGGCAGGGTCATATTCTCGGGGTTCAACGTCCTTAACATAGCCAATCGAATTCTCAAATGGGCATGCCTGATAGACCGGTTTCCAGGTCCCGAGGCCGATCGCCTCCGCTACGGCCTCCCGGTCGATTGCATGGTCCAATGCCTCACGAACCTTCTTGTTGGCCCATGGGGAATCCGGGTTGGCGCCGTCAGAGGTCAGTGTTTTGACTCCGTAAGGAACCGAAACGATCTCATATCCTTGGGCCTTCATTTCTTTTGAGTCCTTGGCCGATACCGTCATGATCAGTTGTCCCGCCCCGGACTTAAAGGCCATAACCGAGGTGACGGGGTTCACGATAAAGTTGATCTCAACGGCGTCGGGATAGGGCTTACCTTTCTGCCAATAACCGTCAAATCGTTCATATTTTATATACTGGTCACGTGACCAGTTGACAAATTTATAAGGGCCGGTCCCAACCATGTGATCTCTGGCTTGATTCTCAGAGGTGGTCTTTTTAGCGGCCGCGGTGGGTGAAGCGATCATTCCGTGCCTGACGGCCAGGTCACCCCAAATAGAGGCGTCATATAATTTAAGATTGAGTTTGACCGTGTAGGGGTCGATCACTTCAACCGATTCACGGTTCCTGGCTATTGTCCCGGCATCAACGCGATCCAGGGAGTACTTGACGGCCTCTGCATTGAGATCTGTTCCGTCATGAAATTTGACTCCTTTTCTTATTGTAAAGGTGATGGATTTCCCATCCGGAGCCACCTTGAAGGCCGTGGCCAGATGAGGAATGGCGTTACCGTTTTTATCGAGATGCACGAGAGATTCCATGACAAAGTGGCCGTAAATGTTGAACCAGTTGTCCACTTCCCATGGGGCGCCCAGTGCCTTGGTCGCGCGGATGGCAATAACCTTCAGGGTTCCTCCACGTTGAGGCGTGTCGGCCGCGGAAGTATAATTTCCAATCAACGTCATCGATAACAGGGTAATCAATGGAAAAACGACAGCTTTTAAAACGACCTTTTTCATAATCCTATCCCTCCTTGAAAAGTGTAAATTTATAAACCACCCATGTACCAAGCCTTATTTGCATGAACCATACAATAACAAAATCCGACCCAACAAACAAGATTTAAAGCATCATTCGATCCTTTACTGAATGCCTCTTTCTCCTAAAGGTCAATGTCTTTTTGGAATAAAAAATGTCTATTGGATATAGGGAGAAAACCTAAGAAATCAAATCGTTGTGCGGGGTGGTCATTGCACGAGTAACCATACGGGTAGACGCAGAGATTGTAGAAAAGGGTTACTTCAGAATGGGAACTGATTAGTCCATACCCGGAATCCCCCGAATCCGCTCCCCCCAACCCCTCCCGTAAGGAAAGGGGGGATGAATGGATGGGTGCTAAAAATCTTCTTGAAGTTCTTGAATATCCGCGAAAAAATCCAATGACTCGGGATTTTTGAGCGCGTCTTTATTGAGCACGGCCTGACCCTGGATCACCTTCTTGACCGCCAGCTCCACCTTTTTCATATTCAGGGTATAGGGGATGTCCGGTACGGCTAGAACCTTGGTTGGTACATGCCGGGGAGAGGCCTCCTCCCGCAGCAGCTTCTTGATCCGTTTGATAAGATCGTCACCCAGATCCTGCCCAGGCCGCATCTTGACGAATAATATCACCCGCACGTCATTCTTCCAGTCCTGGCCCACCACCAGGCTGTCCTCGATTTCGGGGAACCGTTCCACCAGCCGGTAGATATCCGCCGTCCCGATCCGCACACCGCCCGGATTCAGCGTGGCATCCGACCGGCCGTATATCACCACCCCACCGTTATCCCGAATCTCAATAAAATCCCCATGCCGCCATACATTGGGATAAACATCAAAATAGGCGGAATGATACTTTGCGTTGTCCGGATCATCCCAGAAATAGATGGGCATGGATGGGGCAGGGGCCGTGCACACCAGCTCACCCAACTGATTGATGACCGATTTTCCCTGGTCGTCAAATGCCTCTAGCTTCATGCCCAGGCCCCGGCCCTGGAGTTCCCCGGAATGGACCGGTCCCATGGGGTTCCCCAGGGCAAAGCATCCGTTGATGTCCGATCCCCCTGATATGGATGAGAGCTGGAGGTCTTCCTTGACTTCCTGATAAATAAATTCAAAACCCTCGATGGAAAGGGGCGATCCGGTGGAAAGCACCGCCCGCAAGTTTGAAAGATCATACTCCTTACCCGGCTTGACCCCGGCGTTCATGAGGGCGGCAATATATCCCGCGCTGGTCCCGAAGACTGTGATCTTTTCATCCTGGGCCATTCTCCATAGGGCCCCCGGGTCCGGGTGAAAAGGATTGCCGTCATAAAGCACCAGGGTCGCCCCCACCCCTAATGCACTAGCGAGCCAGTTCCACATCATCCAGCCGCATGTGGTAAAGTAAAAGATGGTATCCTCACGTTTGAGGTCCGTATGAAGGATCATTTCCTTGAGCTGATTGATGAGCACCCCGCCGGAGCCTTGGACCATGCACTTGGGAAGACCCGTGGTCCCGGAGGAATACATGATATACAGGGGATGATCAAAGGGGAGCTGTTCAAAGGTAATGGGCAAAGCCAATTCAGATGATTTGAATGCACTGTAGTGAATGGAATGGGGGATGGCCTTGATGTCCGGTTCTTCTGAAGTGTAAGGGACCACCACCACCTTCTCGATGCCGGGGATCTTTTCAATGATATGGGAGACCCGATCCAGGGAATCCAGGGCCTTACCCTTGAACCAGTACCCGTCGGCAGTGAACAGGACCTTGGGCTTGATCTGGCCGAACCGGTCCAGGACTCCGTTGATGCCGAAGTCCGGTGAGCAGGAGGACCAGACAGCCCCTATGCTCACGGCCGCCAGCATGGCCATGATGGTCTCGGGCATGTTGGGCATGAATCCCGCTACCCGGTCCCCGGGCCGTACCCCCAGGTCCCTCAATGCCTTGGCCAGCCGGGCCGTTTCATCATAAAGCTCCTTGTAGGTGATCCCCCTTCTCTCCTGGTCTTCTCCCCTGAAGATCAGGGCGGTTTGCTCGTCCCGGTATTGGAGCAGGTTTTCAGCGAAGTTGAGACGGGCGCCGAGAAACCATTTGGCTCCTGGCATTCTATGGACGTCATCGATGACGCGATCATAGGAAAGAGAGACCTTGATTCCTGCAAAGTCCCACATAGCCGCCCAGAAATCCGGGATGTTGTCCACGGACCACTGGTAGAGGTCGCTATATTCGGAAATGGAAAAACCGAAGCGTTTGTTCACGAAAATCATGAACCGGTACATGTTTGACTGGCTAATCCGCTCTTGGGTCGGTTTCCAGAGGATTTTACTCATGGGATACAATACTCCTTCTCCTTGATTCTAATGAATACCCACCAAGAGATGTCTGACATTCCCTCCCCCTAACCCCCTCCTGCGAGGGAAGGGGGATGAAATGGGACCAGAGTATTTCGAGATCCTTAATCATGCTTGTTCAAAAACGGTTTTCGGGGGTACGGGGATCTCTTTTCAAGTTCACACCCAAAAGCCGACATTGCCTTTCACCCGCCCCCATCCCTGCGACCAATGGAATTGAGGACAGGCACAAAGAGCAAACGGCGCTTAAAAAAACCATGCTCTGTGGGGCTGGCCGGGATGTTTGCGATATTTCGGTGCCCTTCGACTTGGCTCAGGGCCATGAGCTTGTCGAATGGCCGTTCCATGACTTCCTGACAAATGGTGTGAACTTGAAAAGAGATCCCCGTACCCCCTTTCCAAATAGACGAAAAGAGAAAACTGAAATGAAACTTTTTATGGACGTTATGAAAAACAATCACTCAAATACACAAAAAGCTCCAATTGAATCTATTTTGGACACCAATGATCCTTAATATATATTCAAACAATCGGATTCCGTCAATAATTGCTCTCTTGATTTTTTTACGTCCGGACTATGTATACAATTTGATTGATCCTCAAAAAGCATTCCCGAAACCGCGTCACGATTCATCCAACTGCAATGGATATTTCCCATGTTCCCTGATCGCCTGCACCATGGCTTTATAATTCTCAGGTTTGACCTTGGAGTGAATCGAATTGCTCGACATGCAAATGTAGCCGCCGCCATAACCGGCCTTGCGAATACAATCCTTCACCTCCTGTCGGACCTTCTCCACGGGCTCCCAGCTCAGGGTGGCGGCAACGGATACGTTGCCGCAAAGGCATACCCGGTCTCCGTATTTCTGCTTATATTCACCTAGATCGAGACCCGCCATCGGATCAATCGGATGCAGGCCGTTAATGCCGGTATCCAAAAGCAGATCGATAATCGGGTTAATGTTTCCGTCCGTGTGTTTGGCCACGAGGCACCCCATGCTGTGGGATAAATCCACCTGCGTTTTCAGGGAAGGCGTCAAGAACCTCGCGGTATGCTTCGGTGACACAAAGGGCTGGTGGGTCATGGCGTAGTCACCGGAGATACTGACGATGTCCGCACCTATTTCGATGGCGTTACGAATATATCCCAGATTATAATTCAGAACGATCTCGTTCACCCGATCCACGAGG
>JAFGGA010000056.1 GCA_016930835.1 Deltaproteobacteria bacterium | reverse complement strand
ATTATTAATCGATAATATGTTATGCTTGGGCATACGCCAACCTATAACGGAGGTTAAAGATGCCCAAGAAAGCAATGAATATCAATTGTCGCAATGAACAACGAACCGAATTAGAACGATTAGCATCAAGCCGCACACTTGAATCACGATTGGTAGATAGGGCAAAAATCATCCTGTTAAGCCTTGATGGTTTACAAAACAAAGACATTGCCAAACGCTTTAGTATCCGATCGAATACGGTTACTGATATCAGAAAAAGGTTTAATGAAAATGGAATACAGGGTCTTTATGATAAACCCAGATCCGGCAAACCCAAAACATATGATAAAAATTTCCGCAACAAGGTGCTAAAACTACTGGAAACCGAGCCACCAAGCGGACATGCAAGTTGGGATGGCCCACTGATTGCTGAAAGATTAAAAACCTCTACTCATGCTGTATGGAGACTCTTACACAAAGAAGGTATACAGCTAAGCAGAAAACGTAGTTGGTGTATCAGTACTGATCCACAGTTTGTTGCAAAATCGGCCGATATTATCGGACTGTATCTTAATCCGCCCCTGAATGCCGTTGTAATATCTGTAGATGAAAAACCAAGTATTCAAGCCCTTGAGAGGCAGACCGGATATGTAAAAGTTAAAAATGGTAAAATCGTTCAAGCATATAAAAGCACCTATAAAAGATGTGGCACCGTTAATCTCTTTGCTGCCTTAGAAATTGCGACAGGTAAAGTCTTCGGCAAAATTACAAAAGAGAAAAAAAGACCGGATTTTTTAGGTTTTATGGATGAGATCATGGCCGATTTACCAAATGATAAAGAGGTTCATGTCATATTGGATAATTATAGTACCCATAAAAAGAATGAAGAATGGTTACAAGAACATCCAAATGTTTATTTCCATTTTACGCCGACATCCGCCAGTTGGTTGAATCAAATTGAAATCTGGTTTGGCATTTTTTCACGAAAAGTCCTTAGAGGTGCGGGCTTTGAAAATATCGCCAAACTTAAAGATGCTATCGAATCGTATATCAAGTACTACAACAAATCTCCAAAACCTTTTGTTTGGAGAAAACGAGAGGTTAAAGGTTCTCAACTTAAAAATACTATCGTTAATTTAAGCGATTAAACACTAGTTTAGCCTTTTGAAAATGATGAGATGAAAGGTTTGGATTCCGCGATCAAGTCGCGGAATGACATTTGATTTTACTATCGCTACATCTTTATGAAGTACGCATCTTATTTTTCCTGATGATTTACCCTTTTCCGCCTGCCTGCGTCGCACCCGACGCGGTAGACAGGTCATTCCGGGACCCCTCATCAAGTGCGGGGCAGGCTTGATCGCGGAATCCAGTTGATCAGATTTTGTGAAAACAGCCAAAGTGTTACAGGTCAAAAACATCCATTCTTGTCATTCCGGCCTGCCTGTGCGTGTCTGCACGCAGACAGGTGAAGACTGGATTCCGGCCTTCGCCGGGATGACAAAAAAGTATGTTTCCTGACTTTTTACGAGATCGTCAAATTTGAACTCTGGTCGGCTTCCATCTCCCATGCGAGCAAGAATGGTTCAATCGCCCGACAATCCTACTTTTAAACAAAATACGCATTAAAATAGGATTCGATTTCATCCAGTATATTTCTATTCAGACGGAGAGAAATATATAAGGCGGAATAGTCGAGTTTTACAAGCGCATTGGCTGTGGCATCTTTATTCGCAATTTCCAGCAGTTTGTCACGGATGTTTTTATTAACCACTTGAATATCATTATATACCGCGGCGAGATTATTCAGATTCCAGTCCGGCTTATGGCCCTTTCTTTGGAAAAAGAATTGCGCCAGCAGATACATGGTCACGGAGCGGTAAGTAGTCTCCTCCATTGACGGGAAGGGAAGGTGGTAGCGTACCATCGGCTTGAGCTTTTCAAGAATAGGGCAACCGGTGGTGACCATATATATGCCGAGCAATGAACTTAATCCCGTCTGTAAGGGGACCTGTTTTATGTACCTTCTCTCCGGGGTTTCTATGAGTACTTCAACCTCCTCAATCGATTCCCTGTCTTTAAAGTCATCAATCAGTTGAATAAGGTTAGTTGCTGTGGGGCAAAATTCGTATTGTAATCCATCAAGGGGGCAATTTGGGCATTTAAAGTGTTTTAACGCCGCCCACGGCGAAGGCGGCCTGTCTCCAGTCTGGATTAAACACAAGGTTTGTTTATCGAGCTTGATGATATATTCTTTTTCCGGACCATCATTGAAGGTAAACACGTAACGAAAGACGATTATATCAGTAGCGGTATCTTTAGCAACACCCATAATGAATACACCTTTTATTGATAAAGTCCCTCTCTTTGGTGATTAACCGATAAATCATTAAAGTCGAGTTAGCATGATTAATATGTAAAATAGCAAAATATTTTAGCGTCAGCGCAGACGCCCATCATAGGCGAACTCATGGAGAGCTGGATTCCATCAATTACTCAAGCGACACCCCTGTGCCGCAGGCCTCCAGTCTTACTGCTTTGCAAATGTGTAAATGTTGAGAACATTATATATCATGGGTTGGCCTTTAATAAATACTCGCATCAAGAATCGAGAGAATCTCTGAAAGCAATTCATCAGTTCCTTGTTCAATCCTTTTTGCTTGGCGAGCCCTAAAATCAACCGACTTAACTTGCTCAACCATAATATACCCAGTCAAATTGCCGTCCTCAGGGAGGGGGACATGAAAAGGAAAATCACGTATTGCATTTGTAATCGGACAAACAATGGCTAATCCCGTACTTCGGTTGAAGAGGTCTTTGCTGATCACAAAAGCAGGCCGTCGCCCATTCTGTTCATGACCTGATTGCGAATCAAAAGTGATCGCAATGATATCCCCTTGTTTGGGTATATAGGAAGGCATCTACCATTCCTCCCTGCCGGCTGGTTCACCTAAGCCAATTTCACTGCTTTGATAGTCTTTAGGAATGCGTGATACGAGGTCCTTAAGTGCGTACCTGCCGCGTATCTTTTTAGCAGGCGTGACAATCATAATACCCTCTTTTACGCTAACATCAACCTGGTCGCCAACCCCAAGATTTGCATCTTCAAGCAGGTTCTTAGCAAGTCTAAGCCCCTGGCTGTTTCCCCATTTTTGAATTTTTACAAGCACATCAGCACCTCTAAATGTATATCCAAAGTATAGCCGAAAACAAAATGAGGGTCAAGACGTTCTTTTTGAGGCCGTCGTGGAATTAACCGGCACGGTGCTCAGATTCAGGAAAAAGGCGCAAGCTGTTCCGCGTCCGGTCGAGTGCCGGGTTATACGAGATTTTGATCCATCGACTTTCAAAGTTTTCATGTTTTCGCTGATTTTCACGCGAGAGATATTCGATAGCCCTTAGAATGCCCGCATGGGACACAATGAATATCCGGTTTGGAACCAAATAAAGATAAGGCACAAAGACCATTTTGAACTCTTTTGACAAAATCATCCCAATTTTCACCACCAGGGATATCAATGATCTCGCCTCTCGCATGCCGATTGAGCCTGTTGTCTCCCCAATCCTATCAGCGTTCCATGTTGATTGACCATGTCCAAGTAGATAGATTTCTGGGATTTTGAAAATCGGTATAACTGAAATACTGAGCCATAGCGCCGGGTGGGCAGGATAACCTCACTGGATAGATGGGGCGGCAAAGCCAAAAAGCCACAATACGGCACGTGTGCCGATAGGCGCTGTCGACTCCCGCGGGTGTAGGGCTGAACTTTCAAGCTCATTCGCTCACGAAATACTGCGTAGCCAGATGATTGCATCTTTGACGTTTTCGAATTCTCTTGTTATCTTTCCTCTATTGGACTCAACATTGGATGCAAACCTGATATTTTCACGAACTTTCGAGTGTTTGGGGAACACGTGTGCGATATGAAATACTTGTTTTGCTTTCGCAAGGAGCTTGCCCAGTGAGAAAACGTCCATCGTTGATAGAGTACTTGAATCCAGATTGGAGAAATCACCGATTAGTTTTGAAATCTTTTTCTCATTACATAGTTGAATAGCAGAATCCAGCGCAGCGTAATGATCTTCTTTGATAGCGGGCTCCGAAAAGGTAACCTGGACGATGCCATCCTTTTCATGAAGCAAGATTTGATAAGACATATTGCATTAGCCTCCCGCAGACCAACACCCGGGTTGAGATTTTTGTGGGTGTTTTCCCGCATATATGATCCAGCTTGATTGTAGTGGGTCCGAGATTATACGACTTCGGCTATTTTCAAGGGATAATTTCATGGGCATAACACCAGACTCTCAATTTCAAGATCTACTCCTAAAGTTATCATTCATTTGGCATCCGCACCAAATACAAACTCAGGATCACTCAGCATATCCTGCGGAGAAAGGTAAGAAAATTCAGGATAAAGATCAGACGCATTGAGTGTGCCAGGGTGGTCTATATTTGTAACTTCCCCTGTAACATAGCAAACATAGTTGATTTGCGCACGTTCGCGGTCCGTCTCAACCCCCGCTTTGGCGGTTACTGCGTCTGAGCCGTATTTCATGTCGTGAAGGATCGATTCGATGCTAATATGCTTGATCGGGAAATGACGATCGGGCCAGTTACTTTTTAACAGCTCTATCATTTTTCTCTGGGAAAGACGATTGTGGTAAAGTTGTACAGCTTTTCCCAGAGTGCGGGAGTCGAGGATCGCCTTTGCCGCAATAGCACCGATGTCCTTAATATGATGGGTCGTGACCAGCAAGTCAAGATTGCCGAAAGTGGTAATTTGATGGAAGAAACGGAAATTCGGCAAACAATAATCAGCATTGAGACCCGGATAGATGAGTGTTTTTTTAAGGCCAGCCTCGTCGATTTTGGTATGCATTGCTTTTTTTGCGTCAAAGAGCTTACTGATGCCAGCTTTCATCCCCAGCGTGTGGGCGCCAAATTCATTGGGTACAAATCGTTGAACGCCCGCCTTTTTTGCCGCAGAAAGATAAAGAGGGTCGTTCTCAAGAAGGCTTTTCGGGTTTGCGAGTGTGACCATCACAACGGTTTGACAACCTTCTAGAAGTTTAACCAACGCCTTTTCGTCACTCGGATCGGAACAGAAACCGAGTTCACACCCAGCTTCCACAAGTGCTTCAAGTCTCGCAGCATTATGCTCGGAGCGAGCACGGGAGACGGCAAGAACATCTGCGCCTTCTGAAGCGAGATTCAATGTCAGTGGATGACCGAACTGGCCGGTGGCACCAATGACAGCGACTTTAATCTTAATATTCGACTTCATTGAATGGCCTCCTTAGTTATATTGATAAAAGACTTGGCATCGAACGCCCATCTTTACATGTAAAAAAACTGGGGTCAGCCCTTGAATTAGGACAAAGAGGAAATAATCTTGCCCACCTTTTTCCTCATTGTCCTGTTTTCTTCAACTGCTTTTGACATCCGCTGATATACCTTTGCCACGGCAGAGAAGGTTAGGTCATTGAAAATATGACCGATTTGGCCGTTCGTCATCCCCGTATATTTCTTCATAATATATATACAGATGTTTCGATACTCTTTTCTGTCATTTAAGATCTCTTTATTGTCGACGCCCAAAAAGGCCGAGACTGCATCTACAATTACATCGGATTGATACGCTGATTCTAATAATTTTCTATGCGATGTCTCTTTCCGGCCTACAACCTCTTCCTTTAATCTACTCAATGCCTGTTTAATGAAAGACTTCCCACCCAATATCGAACCGCCATAGGTTTTTGAAAGTGGATTTTCAAGATCTACTACTATTCCCCTGTCGACAAATTCCCGATATAATTTTGGAGCTGTTTTTTTGTCCTTTGAAATCATCTTCAGTATTTGATCATGATGCACAATGTCATCTTTCCTATTTCCTATGTATGATGCATAACTGCTGTGAATAAATTCTTCCGGTTTTTCAACGATATGCGTTCTTACTGGATTGAGATGAATGTATCGGCTGAGTTCCAAAAGATAATTGTCTCGATCAATTAAAACTGCCTTGTATCTTCCTTGAAATAAATGACCACTTCTATCTCTTTTCTTGTTTATATAGGTTGTGTATGATCCATTGATATAGTGCATCACCTTACTGATATTTGGCTTTGGAGTCTCGATAATCATGTGATAATGATTGGTCATAAAAACATAAGCATGTAACAAACAGCCATATTTTTCCTGAGTACCCTCAATATATTCTATGAATTTTTGATCATCAGTCTTGTTCAAAAAAATCCTTTTCCGCTCGTTTCCCCTTGCGGCTAAATGGTAAAGGGCACCTTCATATTCGATTCTTGATATTCCATAATACCTACATGATTTGTTCCGTTTTGTCCTAATTCAAGGTCTGACCCTGCCCTTTTCACGAGCTACCCGATTGGCCTCCTTTTTCAATTTATAAGCCTTGATCTTTGGATTGAACTCATAAAGATCACTGAGTTTTTTAATACTTTATCAATCTTTTTCATTCTCAAGTTTCTCTATGTCGGCCTGGTCCTGTTTAGAGCTTCTACCCTTCTTGAGAAAGATCAGGTCCTTTTTGTCAGCAATAATCACCTTTCCTTCTTCAGATTCCGCTTCTAGAGCATTGCTGATAATCTCCCGTATTTCGTCACTTTTCGGGACAAGAATGTCAATCAGCATTTCATCTTTTCTTCCCATAGGTCAACGCGCTGCTGTGGGGGTAGGGGGCGTGTTTTTCAGCGCCTCACTATCAAAAGCATGTTCTATGCTTTTTAATTATCCATCCATACAGTTAATGCAGAGACATCCTTCACAGCATCTTGATCGCGGAATCCATAGGTTCGCGTAAGTTTTTCAATAATCCAAAATGATACAATATTTTCAATTTTGCTCTCTCCGCTTAAACATAGAACAAGGTTTAGATTCCCATTCCCCATAATTCCCTAGGTTTTTGTCTGCCCACTTTTTCAGTTTCTCTGTTTTTGATCCGAGGGTCATAGGATATTATGAGAATAACGTTGGGTTGAAAGGTGCGCGGGCGTTTTTCCCGCACATCCACGTCCAGCTTGATATTGAGCGGCTTTTCTATCCTAAAAATTTTGAAATTAAGCTATGACAGTCTCGAAAAAAGTCGGAAAACACCTTTTTTGGTCATTCCGGTGAAAACCGGAATCCAGTCTTTTCAAATAGTTATAGGAGCTCTGGACCCCGGCCTTCGCCGGGGTGGACGACTTTTTGCGAGACCATCAAGCCATAGGCCCTTTCAAAATTGGCGTTGTTTATTTGAACAGGTACGCCATAGTGCACTGTTATTCCGGAGAATGGTATGGGCCAGTTGCGTCGATCCCAGTTCTGGCTTGCTATAGAAGGCGAACCTTCGAGATGTAAGGGAAAATCTATTGAATAGGCGCATCCCGCAATGCTTGAAAATCATTTTCAATCTAAGAAATTCGGAAAAGGGTCGAATGTAGAATATAAATAAGGGCTGCAATATTATCTGGATTTTTGACAGAAATATAATTTCTCTTTGACAAACTAATAAAGCCTGCCTCCATTTATTCAAAAACTAGAGAAGAAAAGACAATCAAAGACAGAACAAGAGAGAGCTTCAAACTCGATCATGCTTTATTATCAGATTACTGAGGCCAAATAAATATCAAATAAAACCAAAGCAATTAGGCCTAACGGGTTGAAGCATGTTTCTTCGGGTGCTGATCATTCTATTGGTCAACGCGCTGCCAGTTTTGGATCTGATCAGCATAATAATATTAAGGCTAATCATTTTAATGACTTGGCTCCGTTAACAAAAACCCGCAATTCCTCACTTAACGTTGATGGCCTCGTAAAAAAGCGAGTTTCCCGATTTTTCAGGAGACCGTCAAATCTTTTTTAACAGAGCATCAGTCTTCAGATTAGAATATTCGGAATTAAGCAGAAAGGCTCAATAAGATTGAGCTTATGGTCCAATTAGCATATATTACGGCAAAGGCGATATGATAATTGGTCATATGGTCGCTCTGATAAATGGGATCATAAAAGGGGAAGGCTATTCTGAGCCCCCTCCCCCCCCTGACCCCTCCCGCAAGGGGAGGAGAGTTGGAACGTTAGGAGAGGGGAGTAGGGTAAGAATGCTGGAGAGGGAATATGAGAAAAAGGGAAAAGGAAAAATCCCAAGGAGGTGAATGGGGGGATAACATATGTGGCGAAGAATTGGCGGAATGACGAGATTTTTGATAGGGGATCGAGTACAATCTGAGAGGTTTATCCAATGCCTATCATGGGGAACAAGGATGAAATTCATGAGAATACTGATGGTTCTGTTCTTTATCCGCTTTTTAACAGGCTCTGCTTTGATGGCGGAGGAGGTGACCAAAACAAAAACCTTTGATAATGACCGCCTTGTTGATTACACATTTGAATATCAACAAGGTGAAGAGGTGTACCGGCTTTTTTATTCCTTTGAAAGGCCGGCGGATTTGGTGAGTATAAAATTCAGCCCGGAACGGCGATTTTCCCGATTTAAGGACCTAAGGCCCATACTGCACAAATTGGTTCAGGCGGCCGAGGCCCATGATCAAGGGAAAATCGACCATTTTATGTGTTTTGAATATCTGGATTGTGATGATCTATACAAGAGGGCTATACTGGCTTTTCATGACCAGAAACCATGGGAAGAATATGTCGTGACCCTTAAGAAGAAATGGGTTGCACCGCCTTATGAATTCATAGTAGGACACATCATAAATGAAGGTATTTTCTCTGAGCTGATTTCACTGTTTTCAGAATTGGGGTATGAAGCGCGGTTTTCCTCTTATGAAAAATTGGGTGTGCGAAAGGCCGGTGATTTTGATTTTTATGATGGGCTGAAGGAGAAGGGTATTCAACCGGGTGATAAATTTCCTGTGCCGATGATGTTGCATTTTACGTTGAAACAATAAAATGTCCGAAGCGACATTTTATAAGACGCGGCTTCGCCGCTTGATAAAGGATAAAGAGTAATAAACCAGCCGGAGGCGGGTAAATCCTCTTGGCCCCCTCCCCTAACCCCTCCCGCGAGGGGAGGGGAACTGATTCCAGAGTTCTTGAGCGCAAGTCGGGTCCCTAACCCCTCCCGCGAGGGGAGGGGAAGTTGTTAAAGTGACCTCCCCAAAGGGGGGAAACAGTTGGTGTGAATGACTTCTTGCGCAGGAGGGGAATAGTTGGTACGAATGACCTCTTGCGCAAGGGGGAAGTTGTTGTGCTGACCTCCCCGCGAGGGGGGAGGTTATTGTGGTGAACTCCCGCGAAGGGAGGGATAGTTGGTATGAATGCCCTCTTATGCAGGGGAGGGGAAATGATTCGGGAAGGGCAAAATAGGGTAAAAGCAAGGGGAGATACATGGAGCGGATGACGTTATGGCAATCGCAAAGGTCGTAAAAAAATATCAGATGAATGAGCAACCCAGTGATTTTGCTTTTTGGCAAACAAGGTCGTATGCGGAGAGGATTGAGGCCCTAGAAGAAATCCGAAAAGAGTATAATCAATGGAGATACCATGCTGAGCAAGGATTTCAAAGAGTTTATAGAGTTATTAAACAAAAATAGCGTGAAATATCTGGTCATCGGCGGTTATGCTGTTGCATTGCATGGACACCCTCGTTATACAAAAGATATTGATATCTGGATACAATCATCACAAGAAAATGCCGCCCAGTTACTAAGGGCATTGGAGGAATTCGGTTTTGGTTCTTTGGATCTCCAAGTGGATGATTTTATTGTTCCGAATCAGATCATTCAACTTGGCTATCCGCCCAATAGAATTGATCTCTTGACATCAGCGGCAGCACTGGATTTTGAGGAATGCTATCAAGTCAAAAAAAGTGAAATAATAGATGGTGTCCAGATTGATTTTATAGATTCTGAAAATCTTAAAAGGAACAAGAAAGCAATTGGACGGAAGCAGGATTTAGCAGATATAGAGAATTTGCAATAGACTACGTTTGAAAGGAGATAGGATGGAAACAATAAAGATCATGCCGTGTCTGGACATGAAGGAAGGTCGAGTGGTGAAGGGGATCCATTTTGTGGATATCCGGGATGCGGGCGATCCGGTCGAAAATGCCGCATTCTATCAAAAGGAAGGGGCCGATGAATTGGCCATGTTGGATATCGCAG
The DNA here is from genome assembly GCA_016930835.1 of Deltaproteobacteria bacterium. Taxonomy (GTDB): domain Bacteria; phylum Desulfobacterota; class DSM-4660; order Desulfatiglandales; family HGW-15; genus JAFGGA01. The sequence goes on along the minus strand of JAFGGA010000056.1, from coordinate 6,401 downwards.
CGACCTTGGAAAACAGAAAGACAAGACTGGAATGGATCAGGAATGTCAGTTCGGTGATTGACATCCCGCTGACCGTGGGTGGCGGGATTGGATCTCTGGAAGATATTGAAATGGTCCTTGGGGCCGGGGCCGACAAGATCTCCATGAACAGCGCCGCGGTCAAAGACCCGGACCTGATCAAAAAAGCGGCCGAGAAGTTCGGGTCTGAAAAGGTAACCATAGCCGTGGATGCCAGACGGAATCGGGCCATGCCTTCCGGGTTTGAGCTGGTGGTATCGGGGGGCACCAAGCCGATCGAACAGGATGCCATTGCATGGGCGAAACGCTGTCAGGAACTGGGTGCGGGCACGATCCTCCCCACCAGCATGGATGGAGACGGCACCAAACAAGGCTATGACCTGGAGTTTACCAAGGCGATTTCCGAGGCTGTGGATCTCCCGGTGGTGGCCTCAGGCGGGGCTGGAACCCTGGAACATTTTTACGAGGGTGTGGTCAAGGGCGGGGCCCGGATCCTGCTGGCTGCCTCGGTTTTTCACTATCGCATCCTGAAGATCCGGGAGATAAAGGAGTATTTGAGGGATAAGGGGTTGAAGGTCAATTTATAAGGGATCATTTGTAAAAAAGATTCAAGGGTGTGAACCTTTGGCCCCTTGAATTCCGGGATAAAGGTAAAACATAGATTATGGAAAGGAAATACTCTTACTGGTTTGTGATCGTGGTGACCGTTTTTGCGACCTGTTTGATCACGGCCAATATTACCGCTGTAAAGCTCATAGACCTGTTTGGATTTATCCTTCCGGCGGCGGTACTGATATTCCCGATTAGTTATATCGCCGGAGATGTCCTGACAGAGGTATACGGGTATCGGCAAGCGCGAAAGGTGATATGGCTGGGGTTCTTGTGCAATTTTATCACGGTGCTTGCCATATGGGTCGGCCAGATCCTGCCGGCCGCGTCCTTCTGGGACGGTCAAGCGGCCTATGCCCGAATACTGGGATACACCCCTCGATTGTTAATTTCCTCTTTTCTGGCCTACCTGGTAGGGGAGTTCGCCAACTCGTTTGTGCTCGCCAAACTAAAGATCTCAACCAAGGGTCGATTCTTATGGTTGCGCACCATCGGGTCCACCCTTGTGGGCCAGGGCCTTGATTCCATGATCTTCATCACATTGGCATTTGTAGGCACGATCCCTTTGACCGGGTTGATGGCGGCCATCGTGACGCAATGGCTGGTCAAATCCATTTACGAAGCCGCGGCCACACCTTTGACCTATGTCGTTGTGAATTTCCTTAAAAGAAAAGAGGATGTGGATACGTTTGATCATGATACGCGGTTTAATCCTTTCTTGATTCTAGAATAAGGGGGTTATCATGAAACACAGGATACAAATCATAGAAGGAGATATCACCAAGCAAAAAGTGGATGCCATTGTCAATGCGGCCAACACATCCCTCTTGGGTGGCGGGGGTGTGGATGGGGCTATACACAGGGCAGCGGGACCGGAGCTCTTGGAAGAGACCAGGACCATCGGGGGTTGCCCCACGGGAGAGGCCAGGTCCAGCAAAGGATATCGACTGCCGGCCAAATATGTGATTCATACCGTGGGCCCAATATGGCGCGGGGGCGATCATCATGAAGAGGCTTTGCTGGCAAACTGCTATCGGAACAGTTTTAAACTCGCCAATGATCTCGGTGTAAAGACCATAGCCTTTCCATCCATCAGCACCGGCGCCTACAGGTTTCCATTGGAGGGTGCAACGGAAATCGCCCTGAAAGAGACCCGAAAAGCCTTGGAGATCTATCCAGCCATTACAAAGGTGGTCTTTGTCTGTTTTGGAGAAAAGGTCTTAAAAGTGTATCAGGATCTGTCTAAAGGGATTTTTGGATCATCGCCCAGTGAGTAGGTCGATGATCAGGATTCAGGTATTCTAGGGATTGGAATAGAGAAGCATCGAAACCATCCTTTGCACCTCTTATTCATTCTTCCCCCTTTAAAAAGAGCCTGTGATATTCCTCATCCGTTAGATACTTCCTGAGGAGGTCTCCCAAGAGGTTGAAAAGGGTTTTCAGATCCTCATCCGACATTTTTGCCCGAATAAAAGCAATCATCTCGTCATCCGAGAATTTCTGCAGATAATAGGTCAGGGTATATTCATCCACCTCACGGCTGTAACCGTAACCCACCAGACCATCGTAATCTTCTATGAATTGGTGACTATGTTTTTTCATGTCGCCTGCAAAACCTCACTTTTTTCTTAACACCCGATTATCTCCCACACGAACGGTGACATGGGTTCGGTCAAAATATTCCATGATGGGGATGGCGTATTTCCTGGAGACACCGGTCATGTCTTTAAATTGCGGTGTGCTGATCTCCTCGTTTTCTTTTAGAAAAGCGACGATACGATCCTTTAACGCATCAATGGCCCCGTGATGAAAATAAAGGTCCTCTTTCACCTTGATCAGACGCCCTTCCTTGACCATGACCTCCAGGACATCCTTACCGCCGTCATTGGGGAACTGATCACGCACCTCCTTGAAATAAGGTGGTTCGAGACCGGCCTTTTGATAAGTCTCCTCAATCGTACGCCTTATTTTTTCCTGATCCTGTGCCAGGGTCACTTTATGGTCTTTGAGTCGCAGGACTTCTTGTTCCTGAACAACAACCTGTTGTTGGATCAATCGATTGATGATAAACGAAAAAAGCTTTTGATTCAAAGAGCCCATGGTCTTTGACCGAAGTTCTTCCTTCACGAGTCCTGTTTTTAAAGGAAATGCCTCGTGATAAGATTTGAGGATGGAAGTGACTTCATGAACGGCCTTATCAAAGAAATCCGCGTGGATATAGGAGCCGTTGTCCGTGCTGTATTGAGTGATCCGTTTTTGGGCCGATAATCGTGACAACGCGTCATCCAACCCCTTTTTTCCGGAATTGGTTTGGAACTGAAGATCTGCAGACTCCACGCCTTGAAAACGGCCCATCCGAATAAAAAGTTCCACACGCGTTTGAAGATCACCCGTATACAAACCTTCCAATTCTTTAAGCACCTCCTGCGTAAATCGCCTTTTTTTCAAAGGCAAGGCGTTTAAGATAACGCCCCCGCCGATGGTGCGAACCGGCGAATAGCTCCTGAGGATATATCGATCACCATACAAAACCGTTATAGGTTCTTCCAATCGGAGTTGAGCGAAACATTGGTCTCCTGGTTTAAGCTCATCCCGATCAAGCAGGATGATCCTGCCCATGATCTCGGCGGTCCCTGCATGAAATCTTACCATGGCCCTGTTTTTAAGTTTTCTAGGGGCGCTGGGGATAAGTTTAAACAGGACATCCACCATATGCGTGGACCGAAGAGAATTTTTCGAGGCGAGGACATTCCCCCGCTGAATCTGTGTTTTTTCGGCGCCTTGGAGGTTGATGGCCGTTCGAAGGCCCGCTCGAACCTGATCGGTTTCACGATTATGGACCTGGATCCCCCTTACCCGGTAGTCGGTCTCCTGTGGGTAAACAGTGGCTTCATCCCCTAAACTCAAGCTGCCGGAGATGGTGGTCCCCGTCACAACCGTCCCGAATCCTTTCATGGTAAAGACCCGATCCACCGGGAGACGGAAAAAATGTCCCACATCCCTTTCCGGAATCTTTTGAACAAGATCATCAAGGACCTTCGTCAGCTCATCAAGTCCCTGTCCGGTTACGGATGAGACTTCAACCAGCGGGGCGTCGGCCAGGAATGTATCGGATAAAAATTCGGAGATATCCTCTTTGACCAGGTCTATCCAATCGGGCTCGGACATGTCTATCTTTGTCAGCACGATCAGCCCATATTGAATACCCAGCAGTTGACATATCTCCAAGTGTTCCCTGGTCTGGGGCATGACCCCTTCATCCGCCGCAATCACCAGGGCAACCAGATCTATGCCCGTTGCCCCGGCCACCATGTTCTTGACAAACTTTTCATGTCCCGGGACATCCACGATACCCAGCAGCTGGCCGCTTGGAAGCGCCACATGGGCAAAACCGAGTTCGATGGTGATACCCCGCTCCTTTTCCTCTTTGAGACGATCCGTATCAATACCGGTCAGGGCCTTAATAAGGGAGGTCTTGCCGTGATCAATATGACCGGCGGTTCCTAATATGATTTGTTTCATGTCTTTAAGATTCCGGAAAATGACCCTGAACGATCCACCTTGTCGCCTACCTTGCTCCCGCAATACTGGCAAGTGTATTCATATTTATCCCCACTGGGTAAAACCAAAAGGAGTGATTTCCGGACCGGGACGGCCCGGCCGCAATTTGCGCAATAAAGCTCCGTGGCCTCAAATTGATCAAAATCGGCCTGTTGTTTGCGCTGATGACCGGGGTACCCTGTAGGATCGACATAATGATATGGTCCTTTTTTCATAACCGAAACCTCTGGTATTCAATGATGGATTGTGGTAATTTTGCCTTGTATTTAAATATAATCTTCCCGAACCATGAAGGCAAGAATTTCTTAGGAAATAAATTCAATCGAACATGTCTACTGAATCAAAGGATTTCGACCCGCCTGACACCCTTATCAGAGGAGTAACAGGTATTATACTCGCGGGAGGCAAAAGCCTTCGGTTTGGCCATAACAAGGCCCTGGTTGAACTCAAGGGGACACGGCTGATTGAACGGGTCGTGAATGTATTGGGTGCCATTTTTGAAAAGGTCATTCTGATCTCCAACTCCCCCCATGAATATGAATATCTCCAACTGCCTATCTATGAGGATTTGATCAAAGGTCTGGGGCCCATCAGCGGATTCCAAACAGGCTTGAATAAGATTGAAGACCCGGCGGGATTCTTTGTGGCCTGTGACATGCCCTTTCTAAACGAAGCCCTCATCCGTCATATCGTTGGGTCCGGGGTCTCGTATGATGCTGTGATACCCCGTTTGGGATGGAAGATAGAGGCACTCCACGCCCTATACACCAAGGGGTGCCTCACCGCAATCAATCATTCCATCACCGCCGGGAACTACCAGCTCATCACCTTTTTAGATAAAGTTCGCGTAAGGTATATTGAGGAAGAGGTGTTGAGGCGATTGGATCCGGAGTTGAAATCCTTCATCAATATCAACAGGCCCCAGGAACTGGATAGAACATGGAAATAAGTAACTTTAACGAAAGAGGTAACAAACAATGATTGAACTTATCGTTGCCGTCACCTTTGCTATGGTGTTATCCGCGGGTTGTTCGCTTTTTGAAGCGGTTCTTTATTCCGTACCGCTCAGGCATATTGAAACACTCGTGCATCAAAACAAACCAAGTGGACATATATTCAAGGCATTGCGGGGTGACGTGGAAAAGCCCATCACGGCCATTCTTTCGCTTAATACGATCGCCAACACGGCGGGCGCCGCTTTTGCGGGCGCCGCGGCCACCGAGGTGTTCGGACATGAATGGCTCATATATTTTTCTATTTTTTTTACATTAACCATTCTATTGTTCTCGGAAATCATCCCCAAGACCGCCGGGGTGGTATACGCAAAATCCCTTGTCCCCTTTGTGGGACTCCCTCTTAAATGGCTGGTCCGCTTGATGACACCCATGATATGGCTGAGCGGCCACATTACGGGGATCATCTCGAAAAACCGTACGCCGGAATCCGTCTCCCCCGATGAATTGAAGACCATGGCCCGCTTGGGGCTTCGCCACGGTAGCATCAAGCAATACCAGGAACTGGTGATTGAAAATATCCTCTCTCTGGACACCCGGCGGGTCAAAAATGTGATGACACCCAGGACCGTCATCTTTTCATTAAGCAAGCACCTGATGCTCGAAGAGGCATCCAAGGCCGCGTCGAAATGGGAGCACAGCCGATTCCCGGTCTATGATCAAGGGCCTGAGGATATTGTTGGTTTTGTCCTGACACGCGAGTTGTTTATCGCCCTGGCGGAAGACAAGAAGGACTTTAGATTGGAATACCTTATGAGACCGACCCGATTCATCGTGGAGACGGCAAAATTGAGTGTTGCCCTCATGGAATTTATGGGGTCAAGACACAAGTTATTTATCGTAATCGATGAATACGGCGGCCTGACCGGAATCATCACACTGGAAGACGTCCTGGAAGAGATCCTTGGCAGGGAAATCATTGATGAATCGGATCAGGTGGCGGATAAACAGCGCTTTGCAAGGCAACGGAAACTCCGGCGCGATTCCAAATCGTCAAGATGAATCACCGGGTACCGCGTTTCAAGATTTTCAATACAATAGCCGGATCACCTCCACCCTAACCCTCCGCCGGAATGGCATCAGAAGCTTCTGTATCAAGGTTGGGGGTTTATGTTAATACCTGAATCTTGCACCAATCATCTACTGCGGCTTGAAGCGCCTTGACTATAAAGCTTGTTTCGTGATTTTGATCCTCACCAT
>JAFGGA010000055.1 GCA_016930835.1 Deltaproteobacteria bacterium | reverse complement strand
TTGCGTTAATTGTTTTTTGTTCTAATCGCTAATTAACACAATTGAGGCTTTGCCTCAAAGGAGACCGTCTTTCTCATTTTATCGGGGATGAGGGGGATGAGGGGGAACGCGCAATGAAAAGGATTTCGAGACGTTTAACAAATAGATTGATCTTCTAAAAATCATTTTCTTTTTCCCCTCCCCTTGCCCTTCCCGCAAGGGGAGGGGAATTGATGGATGGGCATTAGTTTCCGGGTGAAGCTTTTAACAGTCAGCCATCAGCGATCAGCCAAGCCTCTATATTTTAAAATTGTCAGTTGACAGCGGAATACTGAATAAGTAATGATAGTGCGAATTCCGAAATGTTCGTTTCTGGATGAGCGCCAGCCAATATAACGCAAAAATACACATTAGGAAGGGATTTCGATTTTCACGTCCATTCGGTTTTGCGCTGATAAATCGGCTACCTGAAAAACATGGCTGTCACGATACAACCGTTCTTGATTTCTTCGTGGTTTGTCGCCCATTGGTTATTCGGGATGAATCACTCAATTCATTGCTAAGGAAACATAAAGGTAAACATATGGATAAGATTCTTTGGAAACCATCTGATGAAAAGATAAAGAGCACGAACATGTATGAATTTATGGGTGTTGTGAATAAAAAATTTCAAAAGGCCTTTACAGAATATCGTGAACTTTATCAATGGTCAGTGGATAATATCTCGGATTTGTGGGAGACCATATGGGAATTTGTTCATATCAAGTCTTCCGTATCCTATGAACAGGTTGTCGATGATCCTGGAAAAATGCCCGGTGCAAGGTGGTTTTCAGGGGCACGTCTAAACTTTGCGGAGAACCTTCTGCGTTATCGAGATGACCAGATAGCCCTGATCTTCAGAGGAGAAGACCGCGAACGGCGTGAGATCACATACGCTGAACTCTATGATGAAGTGGCCAAGGTAGCCAAGTCCTTGAGGGCTATGGGGGTCCGGCCCGGTGATCGGGTATCGGGCTTTATGCCCAATATGCCAGAAACGATCACATCCATGCTGGCGGCGACCAGCATCGGTGCCGTCTGGTCATCATGTTCTCCGGACTTTGGTATTAACGGTGTCCTGGATAGATTCGGTCAAATAAAACCGAAGGTCCTCATTACAGCGGATGGATACTGGTTCAAGGGTAAGGGTCTGGATTCCCTTGGGCGGGTTTCCCAAATCATAAGAGAGATTCCGAGCATTGAAAAGGTCGTTGTAGTCCCCTATACAGCCGAAAGGCCGGAGATCGGTTCCATTCCCCGTGCCGTTCATTACAGTGAGTTCAAGTCAGAGGAATCCAGATTGAATATCATGTTTGAGCAGCTTCCTTTTGATCACCCGCTCTATATCATGTATTCGTCAGGAACCACGGGACTTCCGAAATGTATGGTACAGGGTGCCGGAGGCGTTCTCATCAACCAGCTCAAGGAACTCATCCTTCATACGAATCTCAAGCGGAATGATAGGATCTTTTACTATACCACCTGCGGTTGGATGATGTGGAACTGGTTAACCGCTTCACTGGGTGTCGGGGCGACCCTTTTGCTCTATGACGGCAATCCTTTTCATCCGGGACCGGCTGCCCTCTGGAAAATGGCCCAGGATGAAAAAATAACCGTATTCGGCACCAGCGCGGGATATATCGGTGCGTTAATGAATTCAGGGGTCAAACCGGGTAAGGAATATGATCTGTCTTCTATGAATACGATTCTTTCAACTGGTTCGCCTCTTTCTGTAGAAGGCTTTGAGTTTATTTATCGGGAGGTGAAAAAAGATCTTCAGCTCTCTTCCATCAGCGGGGGATCCGATATCAACGGCTGTTTTGCCCTGGGGAACCCAATGGGGCCTGTTTACGCCGGAGAACTCCAATGTAGAGGCCTGGGTATGAAAGTGGAGGCCTTCAATGAAAAAGGCGATTCCGTTCTCAATGAGCGCGGTGAGTTGGTATGTACTGCGGCTGCCCCTTCCATGCCCATTTATTTTTGGAATGATCCCGATATGGAGAAATACCATTCAGCCTATTTTGATGTATATCCCAATATATGGCGGCATGGGGACTTTATAGAGATACGGGACAATGGAGGTGTTGTCATATATGGACGATCAGATGCGACACTGAACCCGGGAGGGGTCCGAATCGGGACATCGGATATCTATAGACTGGTGGAAAGATTTCCTGAAATTGAGGACAGTCTTGTGGTCGGGCAAGATTGGAAAAATGATATCCGTATCATCCTGTTTGCCAAGATGCGGCCGAATAATGAGATGACCGACGAACTCAGATCCCGTATCAAGAAACTCATTCGCGAAGAGGCCTCTCCCAGGCATGTCCCTGCTAAAATCCTGCAAGTTCCGGATATTCCCTATACACTCAATATGAAAAAAGTGGAACTGGCGGTGAAACAGGTCATACAAGGACAGAAGGTTTTAAACAGAGACGCTCTTAAAAATCCTGAATCCTTGGATTATTTTACGCAAATCGAAGACCTGGGCTATGATTAGCATTATTCCCTGAGTGGTCACCGCTGGGGAAAAGATTCTTTCTGAAGATTCAGGAGATATTTTTATCATTTTCCCGGACGGGCAAAAGATTATCCTTTCCTCTGATAGCCAGGGTCCAACCATTCATATCCCCTCCCCGATTCTGGGCCCTAAAGGGAAAAAATCTCTGATGCATATGGAGGGATAGTCCATCGAGGCTCATAAGGGCCCGCGGACATACCTCTCCCTTCCTGTTTATTCCCTTGAAAAATAACAACAGGTCCTTGGTAATCACCCTGACGGCCATTCCGAAATATGTTGATGATCTTGAAACCGGGTTTTAATGACTGCCGCGCTTTGAAGCCTTCAACGGGTTGATTTTCTCAACCTTCTTTTCGGTGGTGGCCTTCACATGAGTGGCCATATTGCAGATCCCCACTCGCCATTTGCTGGCCGGGTCAGGGAAGTTGATGCAGTATTTGCCGGTCGGAAATTCCTTGGCTCTCTGGCAACCTTCGCATTGTTCAACAATCTGGTGACAGCTACCGCCATTGTACTGACACCCGCTTTTTTTCATAAAAAAGCACTCTACGCCTGGTTTTACTGTTACGCAAACCATGATTATCACATCCTTTCTTGTTTTTTCATAAAAAAACCACGCCCCTCAATGGTTCTCTCATGAGGAAAGAGGCGTGGATAATTAGCCTCTCAAAAAATTAATCGATTTTTATGCCTAAAAAATCAAGGCTTGTCAAGCAAAAATAATACCAATGATATTTTTTCCGCACATTTTTGGACATCCCCGAATCGAGCATAAAAGAAATGAGCCCTCTGCATAACTGCCTCTCCATCAGTCCGGGCTTGACCCGGAATCCGGCGCCGCCGGGCGAAAAAAGTATGGATTGAACGAGAGCGAAACAAAGTGGTCACCCCGGCTTTGCATCAAGCGCGGGATAAACTGCGTCCGGGGTCCAAAAAACATTGGGAATACTGGATTCCCCGGTCAAGCCGGGGAATGGCGTAAAAGGTACTTAGCACAGGACCGACGACCTAAGGTTTCTTTGAAGTTTTGTGCGGGGAACTACTTGAAAATACTGGATTCCGGTGCCGGGACGACAAAACAATGTGGTTTACTGAGTCTTGCAAAGGCCTCGGCATAAAGAAAACATTTACAAACCAGCCTGATTCAACTAATTATGATCGACGTCTGTTCGCCAATGTCCTGATATTTTCAACCATTATCTTTTGCTCCCTTTAAGGATGCCGTCATGAGAAATAAAATCATAATGTCTATGATGGCCGGTTTGTTTTTTATATTCATTCCAGGATGCGCTACCCCAAAAATCGCCGGCGGGGCCGGTAAAGAAGGATTCATTGATTGATGGAACCTACAAAGGCGAAGCCCAAAATGGTCCTGTCAGTGTCATCGCTGAGGTAACCATACAAAATCAACGCATAGCAAACATCAAACTCATTAAACACCGCAACTGGAAAGGCAAAGCTGCCGAGCAAGTCGTTGTAAGCATTATTGAAGAACAATCCACCCATGTGGATGCCGTCTCCGGCGCCACCGTGAGCAGCGTGGCCATCATGAATGCTGTAGAAGATGCCATACAAAAGGCGCAAAAAGAACAAAATAAATAACCATGCTCCATTATTTGACGATTGGGACCATACTGGGTTTATCAGCCGGCTTCGCGCCAGGACCACTTCTGGCGCTGGTGATATCTGAAACCCTTCGGCATAACATGAAAGCCGGCGTTCAAGTGGCCTTGGCCCCCCTAGCCACGGATCTGCCGATCATTATTTTAACAGTATTCATCTTATCGAAATTATCCAATTTTCATAATGTCCTGGGAATTATCTCGATGGTCGGCGGCTTCCTCATCCTTGTTATGGGATACCAAGCCATACGTATCAAAGGGGTTGAGGTCGAGATCAAGGAAGAAAAACCGAAATCCTTGACAAAAGGCATGATCGTAAACGTCCTTAATCCGCATCCATACCTATTCTGGTTGAGCGTGGGCGCCCCCACCATCATTAAGGCCACGAATCAGAGTATGTTAGGGTCCGCATCTTTTATCATTGGTTTTTATTTTTTTTTGGTGGGGTCCAAAATTCTATTGGCCTTTTTGGTCGGTCGATCAAGGTCTTTTTTGACCAGAAAGTGGTATATCTACATGATGCGCGGTCTTGGATTTGTTTTATGTGTCTTTGCAATGGTGCTTTTCCGTGATGGGTTGAGGCTGTTAAACATCCTAACAATATCATTAAAATCTTAACGATAAGAATCATGGAAACAATATCAATCAGGTTACAAGGAGAAAAGAATATGATCAAGGAAATTACTGTTGAAAAGTTAAATGCTGAGCGATTCATCGATGAGAAGCTCAAAGAGATCAAAAACACGGTTGGCGATGGGATGGCCATCAACGCCCTATCAGGAGGGGTTGATTCATCCACAGTGACCATGCTGGGGCATCGGGCTTTAGGGGATCGTCTTAGGACTATTTTTGTTGAAAATGGCTTGATGCGAGAGGGAGAAGCGGAACAGGTCAAGGGATTTTTCCACAAGCTCGGGGTTACCGTAGAGGTGATCGATGCGCGTAAAGATTTTTTCTCGGCACTCGATGGCATCACCGACCCGGAAGAAAAACGCGAAGCCATTACCCAAACCTTTTATAAAAAGATATTCGGTCGTGTCGTCAAGGAAAGCCAGGCCAAGTATCTACTTCAGGGAACGATCCTGACCGATGTGGATGAAACCGTTGCGGGGATCAAGCGGCAGCACAATGTCTTTGAGCAACTTGGGATTGATCCTCAGGAAAGTTTCGGCTACCGTATCATTGAACCGCTCATTCAACTTCGAAAGGATGGGGTCCGAAAAATCGGAGAGGTCTTGGGGCTTCCGTCCGATCTGTTTGAACGTATTCCTTTTCCGGGACCGGCCCTATCGGCTCGTGTGATCGACGAAGTCACCCCGGAAAGAATCGAAACAGTCCGCAAGGCGACCGTTATTGTCGAACGATTGCTTAAGGGAACCGGCGCATTTCAATATCTGGCCATACTTCATAAAGACCGCGTAACCGGCATGCGTAACGGCAAACGTGAATTCGGCCAACAGATCGAGATCCGATGCTGGGACAGCGTGGACGCTCGTACAGCCTCACCGACTCGCGTCTCATTTGAAATCCTGGAAAAGCTTGCTCAGGAGATTATTCAAGAGGTCCCGGGGATTGTCAGCGTTACGTACAACATCGCCTCAAAGCCCCCGTCAACCATTGAAGCGATCTGATGAGGCTCCCGGAGATTCCATGATATTCATATAGGAACTTTTCATGAGCAATATCCCCAAAAATATTAAAGAACTTGGCTTTGATGAATGGTTTCAAAATCAAGTTGATCCTGAAAAAAAGGCCGACTTTGAGATCGCCAGGGTGCTCGCCGTTCATAAGGACAGTTATGAGCTATCCAATGGTGCAAACATGGTGTTTGCCGAACTGGTCGGGAAGATGATGTTCTCCGCCGAGTCTTCTCTAGCTTTACCGACCGTGGGAGACTGGGTATTAGCCCATTTTTACAATAACGACACTTTTGCAATCATCCATGAGACCCTGCCCAGAAAATCTTTACTCAAAAGGAAAACATCCGGCAAAAAGATTGACTTTCAATTGATCGCCGCCAATATTGATACGGCCTTTATCATGCAATCACTGGACGCCGACTTTAATCTCAACCGGCTGGAGCGATACATGGTCATGATCCATGAGGCCAATATCCAACCCATCGTATTGTTGAGCAAAAGCGATCTGGTAATCCGTGAGGAGATTGAAGATAAGATTGGAGATATCAAAAAAATCATGCCCCAGTTACAGGTTATCCCTTTTAACAATAAAAACGGAGATGGATTGGGTGATGTAAAAAGGTCGCTCAAACCAGGTTTTACATATTGTTTATTGGGATCTTCGGGTGTCGGGAAAACAACCCTGCTCAATAATCTGATGGGGGAACCCTTGTTTAAAACCAAAACGATCCGGGAAAAGGACGGCAAAGGAAGGCATGCCACCACATCCCGCCAATTGATTATTCTGGATAACGGGGCCATGATCATCGACACACCGGGCATGAGGGAGTTGGGGAATATGGCGGTGGATTCGGGGCTCGCGGACACATTTCATGAAATTACCCTATTGGCTGAACAATGTCGTTATAGTGATTGCCGGCATATCAATGAGGCGGGTTGCGCGGTCCTGGCTGCCTTGGAAGATGGGACCATTTCAGAAAAACGTTACAGGAATTATATCAAGATGAAAAAAGAGTCTGATTATTATGAGATGTCCTATCACGAAAAAAGAAAGAAAGACAAGGCCTTTGGAAGACTCGTCAAATCCGTGATGAAGCATAAAAAAGGATGAGCTTCTATTGCATCCCGGGAAGACGTAATGTCACTGTCCGGTTGGCGAAGGCTACCTATCTTTTTGGACGGAGTATCTCAACCGCAATTTCAATCCGTTTATGAGGGTTATCCATTCCATCCCGCCGTTCCAGGGCGATCCTATCCACCACATCCATCCCGGATAAAACCTCTCCAAAGACCGTATACTGTCCATTAAGATGGGGGGCATCCGCTACACAGATGAAAAATTGTGACCCGGCGCTATCCGGATCAGAAGTTCGTGCCATGGAGAGGATACCCTTCTTATGGGATTTGCTGTTAAATTCAGCCTTTAAGGTATAACCCGGACCGCCGGTTCCATGCATGGCTCGATCTTCGCTCTTTGAATTGGGGTCACCCCCCTGGATCATAAATCCGGGGATGACCCGATGAAAAATCGTCCCGTTATAATATCCCTTCTCCGCCAGGGAGATAAAGTTATCCACATGGTTGGGCGCCAGATCCGGAAAAAACGCCAGGGTGATATTCCCATACACGGTCTTGATCACAGCCTTGGTATCTTTCATGCTCTGGATCTCTTCCTGGGTGAAGGTCCGGTAACGCACCTCCTGGGATAACGCGGGATGGATGTTGAAGAAAGAAAACACCATACACGAGAACATGATGAATTTTTTCATTTTCTTACTCCTTACCCCAAGTTCCGCAGCTTGAACCGTTGAGTCTTCCCAGTGGAACTCTTAGGCAGTTCCTTCACAAATTCTATCCAACGCGGGTATTTATACTTGGCCAACCGATCCAGGACCCATTTTTTCAATTCTTCCACCAATTCTTCCGAGGGCTCATACCCTTCGCGGAGAATGATATAGGCCTTGGGCTTATCCAGTCCTTTATCATCTTTTTGACCAACCACCGCGGCTTCCAAGACGGCCTTATGACCAACCAGGCAATTTTCGACCTCCAATGGTGAAACCCATATGCCACCGCTTTTGAGCATATCGTCCGCGCGACCGGCACACCAATAAAATCCATCCTGATCAATATAGTACTTATCACCGGTGTTGACCCATTCTCCCAGCATGGTTTTACGGGTCTTATCTCTCTTGCGCCAGTAGGACTGGGCTGCGCTGTCCCCGTTGACCAGCAAGGTCCCGATCTCCCCTTGCGGCACATCATTTCCCTCATCATCAACGATCCTGAGTTCATACCCCGGCACGGGCTTCCCAGTCGACCCGGGTTTGATCTCTCCAGGACGATTGGAAATAAAGATATGGCCCATCTCCGTGGAACCGATGCCATCCAGGATATCCACACCGTATCGTTTCTTCCATCGGCGATAAATCTCGGTGGGTAAGGCCTCTCCGGCGGAAACGCATATACGCACTGATGATAATGCGTGTTCCGCATCAGGGTCTATTTTCTTACCCGATTCCTGATCAAGACGTGCCTGGTACTCCAACATCTGACCATAAAGCGTCGGGATACCAAAAAATACCGTAGGTCTATATTTTTCCAGATATTGAAACATGACATCCGGCTTGGGAGGATTGGGATTCAGGACCACCGAAGCCCCTACGGATAAAGGGAAATAGAGGCTGTTTCCCAGTCCATAGGCGAAAAACATCCGGGCCGCTGAAAACAGGATATCATCTTCATGAATTCCAAGGACGCCCTGGGCAAAATTCTTAGACGTCACCACCATATCATTTTGGGAATGGACGGCCCCTTTCGGAGATCCGGTAGACCCTGAACTGTAAAGCCAAAAACATACATCATCACGCGTGGTTAAGGCGGCTTTGGCCACTGCGGCAGCACTCTTGTATTTCTGTTTAAAGGGTATACGGGCCCCTTCCGTTTCCGAGATCACAATAATATCCCGAAGGTAAGGGAGGTCACCCTGAATGCTGTTGACGATGGGTAGAAACTCTTCAGAAACCGCCAACACACGGGCGCGACTGTCATTCAGATAAAACTCATAATCCGCCGGGGTCATCATGGTATTCACGGGAATAGGGATGGCGCCCATTTTCACTGCACCCCAAAAAAGCGCGAAAAACTGGGGGACATCCAACAGAAGAAGCATCATCTTGTCTTCGACCCGCAGACCGAGAACGCGCATGGCATTCGCGGTTTTATTAACCATTTTCTGAAGATCATTATAAGTATAATTACGATGATCCGTATATATGGCAATCTTATGTCCCTTGCCCTGCCGAATAATTCGATCAATAAAATAATCAGCGGCATTAAAGTATTCTTGTTGTATTATATCACTCATATTTTTCTCCTTTGATTCCTTACCATCATGACAAATATATAATCCAGGGCTGATTCGCCCCAAAAAGATGTAACGTCAATATCTGTTTTTCAAAGATTAGACCTACAAGTACGGCACATTGCTCAAGATATAAGACTCAAGTATCCCAAGCTAATTTTCAAGTTTCTTGCAAACCCTTCACCGTGCGCCCTATGCCCTGGGCCTTTTTGAATATCGACCATGTCGGACCCATACTTAAATCAACCCATGAAAGGGATGAAAGATAGTGTATTCCTTGAAGGGTGTCTAATCCACTCGTGAAAAGGCATTTGATTTTGCACCGCATACGGGGCATGTTTCAGGGGCTTCATTTTCGACGGTATAACCACACACGGAGCACACATAATAGCATTCCACATCCGTGGGATTATCCAGATTATCCAGGGCCTTTTGATACAGACGGGCGTGAATTTCCTCCACCTGATTGGCAAATGAAAAACTTCTTTCAGCGACCTTGTTTCCTTCTTCCTTGGCCTCCTTGATCATATCAGGATACATGGACTTAAATTCATGGATCTCACCTGCTATGGCCTCCTTGAGGTTTTCGGCCGTGCTTTTGACACCCTTAAGCGCCCGCAAATGGGCGTGCGCGTGAACAGTCTCGGCTTCAGCCGCGGCCCGGAACAATTTGGCCGCCTGTGGATAACCTTCTTTATCCGCATGTTTGGCAAACGCAAGATACCTGCGGTTGGCCTGGGACTCACCGGCAAAGGCATCTTGTAAATTTTTTTCCGTTTTACTCATTTTTTCTCCTATTAAGGTTCTCAAAATAGTCTAGACATATTCCACCCCCTATAAAGGGGCAGATCAAACTCAGTTCAAACGTCATTCCGGCGAAAGAGGCTGTATCATCATACCTAAAGCCTGTCATTCTGGACGAGTGAAACGAGATCTGGAATCTCCAGTGGCTTTGAACCATTCGCGATCCTGGGTGCCGGATCAGGTCCGACATGACGGCTTCAACTCAAATCTAAAATAGCTCTGATTGCCGCCCTTCGACCAAGCCGATTCAGGACTGGCATAGCCCGTCCCACATAACCACGCCCGTAGGGCGTGGGTTTCCAAACCGAACTAAATCCTAAAGGATCAATCCCCTAATAACTGGAGGCATGAATGCTTTTAACGTTTTGCTGACAGCTGAAAGCTCAAGGCCGATTATCACACATATGTTTTCCAAAGTCCAGCTTCGGAGATGCCCTGCGCCTTGCGCCATGAGCCTTAAGCCTTACGTATCCGTATGAAAAAATATCTTCGCACCCATGATATCGGCTGTTCTTGGAATCCAAATCAAGTAACTACCCCCCTATGCTCGACATCTGCCGAATACATTTCCTCGGTTCATGCATCTTAAAGCCGTGATTTTCGGGTTTTTCTAAAATAGCCTTCTCCAAAAGCCCCAGGAGATGATCGTCCCCTTTCCCTTCCCTCATGGGAGTCTTTACATCAATCTCGTTATCCGAAAAAAGGCAACTACGGATATGCCCGTCAGCGGTCATCCGTAGCCGGTTGCAAATATTGCAAAAATGGTTGCTCAAGGCCCCGATCAAACCGATCTCGCCTTTCCCTCCCTGCAATTGAAAACGCTGGGCCGGACCGTCCAGATTGGTTCGATTCAGAATCGGTGTCAACGGACCAAGTGCCTGCAAGGTTTTGATAATCTCCCCGATGCTCAAAAATTGCTCGGCATTCCATCCATTTTGACCGATAGGCATATGTTCGATAAAACGCACATGATAAGGCTTATCCAGTATGAGCCGGGCAAAATCCAAGATCTCATCATCATTAATGCCTTTGATCACCACCACATTGATCTTGATTGGGTCAAACCCGTTATGTTCCGCCTCCCGGATCCCTTCCCAAATCTGATCAAAGTAATCCCTTCCCGTAATGCGGGCGAACCGGTCCGGCCTCAGGGAATCCAGGCTGATGTTGATGCGCCGAACCCCGCTTGCCTTGATCTCTTCAGCGTATTCTTTCAGTAAGACCCCATTTGTGGTCAAACTGGTCTCCTTTATCCCTTCAATCTCATTTAATTGCCGGAGAAAACCCACAAATCCTTTCCGGACCAAAGGCTCTCCACCGGTCAACCTCACTTTTCGAATACCTATTTTAACGGCTAATTTTACCAGATGGAGGATCTCTTCATATCGAAGGATTTTATCATGGGGAAGGAAATCAATACCTTCTTCGGGCATACAATATATACACCTGAGATTACATCGATCTGTAACAGATAGACGCAAGTAATTGATTAAACGATTATTATTTTTTAAATGATTTTCCGTTGTCATAATTTTGATTGAACACCTGTCCAAACGTCTAATATTTTCAAGCTGATACGACTACTCCAATCTCGAATTCTGGTAACAATTTAGGTTTTTCTAAATCCAAGCGATTGGATTCCGCGATCAAGCCTGCCCCGCACTTGATGAGGGGTCGCGGAATGACCAGCCTACTTTTTGGTTACACGACTATAAATGATCATACCTGGTTTTTGCACGGTCATTCCGCGACTTGATCGCGGAATCCATAGGTTCGCGCCAAGTTTTTCGAAAATCTAAAATGATACGAATTCTGATTATTTCGCAGCCTCACTCATCACCTCTCAGTGGGTACCCTGCCGCAATAAAAATCCCACTACTATTCATGTTTTGTCATTCCAGGCTGACCCGGAATCCAGCAAAGCTGCCGGGCGCAAAAAAAGCCCCTCTCCTTCCCCGGTGGGCGGGGATTGAAGGAAGGGGGAATATCGCTTTTGATAATGAAACTCATCCAAGCATATTTGAATAGGCTATGCTCATGGATGCCGGATCAATCCCAGCATGACATAAGGAACAGGGTTATGCTTTATTATTGCCGCAACCCTGGAGGAGGATTTACCCCAATCACGGCTGGGCACTATCTATATAATTTAGCATCATCTGTCAAAGCTAAAATAAGGATTAAATGGAGGGATTACAATCAAAGACGGGAAGGATATTTAAAAATAATAACCTCTTGTCTTCTTGAACAGCGAATCGAATATTAAGGCTTAAACAATAACTCCTGTCTATCATCCACATCGGAAGATGGAAACGTTTCCTCCTCCACCTCGAGTATCTTACCCTTAAGCAGATACCGATCAAACATCCGATTAAAATCCGTCCATACCCCTTCCTGGGTATCCCGCTCCATAAATCGACCCAGACCGCTGACTTTCGCATCCAGATCATCGATGAAATGAAGCACAAAGGCCTCTAAGAATTTGGGGCGCTTGGGTGACCCGAAGTCATATTCACCATGGTGACTCAGGATCAGGTGTTTCAACCGCAACGCAGTATCCCTAGGGAAGGACTTTATATGATCTAATTTTTCATCCAACATAGCAGCCCCCAGTACCAGATGACCAAGCAACCGCCCTTCATCCGTGTATTCAATCAGGGTATGGGTCTTGAACTCTTTAATCTTTCCGATATCATGGAGAAAAGCCCCTGCAAGCAACAGATCTCTGTCCAATTGAGGATAATGCTCGCACACAGAGTCGGTCAATCGACACACGGAAAGGGTATGTTCCAAGAGCCCCCCCACGTACCCATGATGAAAATTCTTAGCCGCGGGGGCCTCCTTGAATAATGTCATGAATGCCCTGTCAGAAAGAAAGGATTCCATGAGTTTTTTTAAATGGGGCTCTTTTATGGTTTTGAGGACCTCGCGAAGGGATCGTATCATGTCCTTTGCATCATAGGATGTGGCCTCAAGGAAAAGTGAGGGGTCCGCTCCGTTATCGGCGACCTTTAGATCCGCGATAATCAGTTGAACCTGATTTCGGTATGAATTGGCGCGTCCCTCAATATCCAGGATATCCCCTTCTTTAAAAAGGGATGAAAGGGCCTCGGCATTATCCCAGACCCTGCATTCCATGTCACCCGTGCGGTCGGACAGGGTAATGCTCAGGAACGGGTCTCCACGTTTGGTGCGGGCCAATCTTTTGGTCTTGGCCGCATAAAGACCCCTGACCTGATCATCCTCTTGAATATCCTTGACCCAGATATGATCCTCCCGGGTTGTATGAGACTGTTTTTCTTCGGACGTCATCCGCGTCTCCTTATGGCTCCAAAATAACCTTAATGCATTCATGCTCCAAGGGATTGGCCACGGCCTTAAAACCTTTGCCCCCTTCTTTTAAGGGAAGCCGCATGGAGATAAGTCTTTGAATCGGAATCACCCCCGCCTGGATCATCTTTAGGGCGGTCCAGCAATCCGCGGGGCTGCCGGCATAAGTACTGGTGATGGTGACCTCCCTTCGCCAGAAGATATCATTCACCCTGCCCGGAAGGGTGGCATCCTCAGCAGCCCCTGAAAAAACCAGCACCGTCCCACCCTTTTCAACGGTCTGAAGCGCAAAGGATAGAAAACCATCAAAACACAGGATCACCAGGTCAGCCAGATAACCATTATTGACCCGCCGCACCGAATCCACCAGGGATTCATCCGCCCTGAACACATGATGCGCCCCCATCCTTTTCGCCATATCCATGCGGAACGTAATCGTATCCGCGGCCATGACCCGACCGGCACCCATGGCATGGGCCAGACCCACGTGTAGGAGACCGGCGATGCCTGCACCCAACACCAACACGGATTGCCCGGCCTGTAATCGGGACCTTTTCTGCCCCCGCAGGACACAAGCCAAGGGCTCCATAAAGGAGGCGTCTTGATACGAGATCCCGTCCGGGATGTGAAAGGTTCCCCGGTCCACATTGATGGCGGGGACCCGAATATACTCGGCAAACCCGCCCGGATCAAAGTGGGTGCCGCGAAGCAGGGTCTTACATACCGTGTGATGCCCGCTCAGACAATAATGACAGGTATTACATGGCACATGATGGGTAGCGGCGATCCGGTCACCGGGTTTGAAGCGGTCCACCCCTTCTCCCACTTCAACCACCTCGCCCGCCACCTCATGCCCCAATACCAAGGGAACCTTATCCCGGCGGTACCATTCCATGACATCGCTGCCGCAGATCCCGCTGGCCACCACCCGCATGAGCAGCTCACCCGGCCCGATCTTGGGCACGGGCATCTCCTGGACGCGGACATCCTTGTTGCTGTAATACATGAGGACGCACATGGAACGATCGATTGGCATAATTTTTCACTCTTTATTTGTATCTATCCATTGTTCCCCCCTCCAGTCGGCACCTTCCCCTGCCCTAAGGAGAGGATAAGATAGCCATGATAGCTGATAAATCTTATTTTCCCCTCCCCTGGCGGGGGGGGTCAGGGGGAGGGGGGGAGTGTTAGGAATGTATAAAATAGTACTTACTTCCTATCCTTCATATCCATAAATATATCCAATGCCTGTTTCGGTGTGGCCTGATCGTGAACAACGGCGTTCAAGGCCCTCATCATGGCCGTGGGATGCGGGTTCTGCCAGATGTTTCTGCCCAGGTTCACACCAATGGCCCCCTTTTGCATGCCATCATATACGAATTCAAAGACCTCCAGCTCGGTTTCACACTTGGGCCCCCCGGCTATCACCACCGGAACAGGGCAACCGTTCGTGACCTTATCAAAGTCTTCGGTGCAATAATAGGTCTTCACCAGCTTGGCCCCCAATTCCGCCGCGATCCGGCAGCACAAGGCCAGATAACGGGCCTTGCGTTTTTCAAGCTCCTTGCCCACTGCGGTTACGGCCATTACCGGAATCCCATAATCCTCACATTCGTTCACCAGCGTGGCCAGGCTTTGAAGGGTGGGTTTTTCATATTCCGTCCCGATGAACACGGAAATCCCCACGGCCGCCACATTCAACCGGATGATCTCCTCGATGGATGTGGTCAGGACCTCGTCCGCCAGGTCCTTGCCCACCACGCTGGTGCCGCCCGATACCCGGAGGATAATGGGTGTTTCCACATCCGGGTTTACGCACGAACGCAACACGCCGCGGGTCACAAAAAGACCATCGGCATAAGGCAAAAGCTCCTTTATGGTCTCACCGGGCCGTTCCAGGCATCTCGTGGGACCTTGAAAATAACCGTGGTCAATGGGCATGAACTGGCAGTGCCCGTCAGCTTTGATAAGACGGGAAAGCCGGTTTCTCATGCCCCAATCCTGATGTCCGGCGCCCTTTATATACTTACCGCCGGTCTGAACACCCTCGGCCCCCATCTCCGATACACATCGGGCCTCTAAAATTCCTTCCGCATCCGGCATATGCTGTACCTCCTTCTCAAAACAGGATTTCCTTGACGAATACTTATCAATATCTATCCTTCATGGATTTGCTTGATTTATCCTAAACACTCAGCCATCACCTAATCGGTTTGGCTGAGAGCGGATCGCTGACCAACGAAAGCCCCATCCGGAAATAATGTATTTCTGGATGGATACTCATTTTTTTGGCCCGTATCCTATCAAAAAGGATGGGCAGGGTCAAATGTTGAATATCAATACACTTTGAAATTATTGATTACCATTGAGGAGGATTTATTATGTAACAATATGAACCCATTCCACCAGGCGAAATCCTGTTGGAAGAATTCCTGAAACCTATGGGCCTTAGCCAGTATATCGGCTGGCAAAGAAAATTGGCGTTCCTGCACAATGCATTGGCGAGATTGTTGCTGGGAAACGATCGATTACGGCTGATACAGATTTGAGATTGTGTCGATTCTTTGGCCTATCCAACGGTTATTGGCTACGTGCTCAAGCTGCATATGATACCGAAGTTGCGGAGCGCACAATCGGCCCAAGGCTCAAAGGCATCAAACCGTGGTCTAAGCATTTGGCACAACAAGGTTAACGCAGCCGACGCAAAAATCCGCGCGGCTGATTAGCGGTGTTCGGTCTCCGAAGATTATTGATAATACAAAGCCATTTCTGGTATAATATAATTAAAAAAATTGTAACCATTTAGGTTTTTCTAAATCCAAACGATTGGATTCCGCGCCAAATTTTTCAAAAATCTAAAATGATACAAAAAATTTATTCATGAGATTTGAATGGGACCCCGAGAAAGCTGCGGCAAACCTTAAGAAACATGGGATTTCATTTCAAGATGCTGCCATAATCTTTGGAGATCCGCTGACCATTGCTCCGCGGCGCATTCGGCAACAGACTTGACGCAATATGCATAAAGTGCTAGATTTATGCATAAGGAGGTCAACCATGAGAACAACACTTGATTTACCTGAGGATTTAGTTAATGAGGCCATGAAGGCAACTCACATCGATACAAAGACCAAGGTGATTATAACCGCCTTGGAAGAATTAATAAGAAAATCGAAAATTTCCGGGTTAAAGGAATTCAAAGGCAAAGTAGATTTGGACATTGATATGAATGCCATTAGAGGGCGTCAATGCCGGTATTAGTTGATACATCTATCTGGATCGAATATCTCAGGAGCGGCGATTACGCTGAAAAGCTTGAGTATTTAATGGATGAGAACCTCATTGTCATTAATGATCTTATTCTTGCGGAATTGGTCCCGTCTCTAAAGGTTCGCAACCAACGTAAACTCATCGAATTATTACGTAGTATTAGAAATTTGGTTTTGGCCATCGATTGGGAACAAATCATTGAATTTCAATACAGATGTCTGAGAAATGGTTTAAACGGAATCGGTATTCCTGATCTCATATTAGCCCAGAACGCAAAACAATATCATTGTGAAATATATTCACTGGATAACCATTTTGAGCTTATAAAAGACATCCTCAAAATCAAGTTGCTGGTTCAATGATGATCTGTGCCGAACATCAGCTCTGAGAAGGATGCCCATTCAGCTATGCCACATTCGCACCTCTCAAGCTTTGCGATATTTTAAGGGAATCAAATTGATACAGACCGTTTCCTCTCAATATCAAATTTCTTGATTTTATTAGTTACCCATTGAACCTAGACAGGCCAAAAATTCCTCCCGTTGTCCAGGTGCATCGTTAAACAGCATAGCTTATCAACAATACAGCAGGACGAATAACCCATGATACCCCTATTTGAACAATATCCCCTATTGAAGGAAAAAATTCCTTATACCCAATTGGGTACGTTCCCAACGCCTGTAAGGCATCTGAAAAATTTAGGGAAAAAAATGGGGATCGACTATCTATATTTAAAGGATGATGGCCTGAGCAGCACCATGTATGGTGGGAATAAAGTTCGCAAATTGGAGTTCCTTCTAGGTGATGCCCTTCACAAGGGGGCGAAAGAGGTCCTTACTTTCGGCTTTGCCGGTTCAAATCACGCACTGGCTACAGCAGTCTACACGCGGAAACTTGGTTTGAAGAGCATATCCATACTGTTGGCCCAGCCAAATGCGTGGTACGTTCGTCGCAATCTGCTTTTCAGCCATGTTTGCGGTGCTGAGCTTCATCATTTTAGGAATGAAATCGCGGCCTATATCCCGACCATCATTATATTGCTCCAAAAAAAAGTAAGACTAGGCAAATTCCCTTACATCATCGGCCCGGGCGGATCATCTCCCTTGGGAGCAATCGGATATGTGAATGCTGGTTTTGAACTGAGAGAGCAGGTCTCAATGGGATTAATACCTGAACCTGATACGATTTTTATCCCATTAGGAACCATGGGAACGGCCTTAGGTCTTTCCATCGGTCTCAAGGCCGCCGGGCTCAAGACTCGTGTCGTTCCCGTGCGAGTCACTGACGAAAAATATGCAAATAAGAAAAAATTTTTCAAGCTTTTTGAAAAAACAATGGCCTTGGCTCTTTCATTGGATGCTTCTTTCCCACGCGTGGAAATATCCGCTGATGAAATGGATATTCAGCACGACTTCTTTGGAGAGCAATATGCGTGTTTCACTGAGCAGGGAATGGCAGCGATCGATCTTCTGGAAAGATCGGAAGGAATCCGACTGGAGGGGACCTATACGGGTAAAGCGATGGCAGCCCTTATAGACCATCTGAGGAGAAATGGTGCAAGAAATGAGGTTATCCTGTTTTGGAACACTCATAATACCAGAAATTTTTCCGACGTCATAAACGAGATCGATTATCATCAGTTGCACCGGAGGTTCCATCGTTATTTTGAAGAAGATGTGCAACCTTTAGATAAGCACCCATCTGAATAATGACCGAAATGGCCACAACAATCATTTTTATGAGACCACAAGTCTTGATGAGGCGCGTTCTTCACATTTACAGATTTGCGAGATGGTTATCAAGAATTCCATTGAATAATTGGGTATGCTCATCGTATTTTCATTCTTTAAAATGTTGATGGTCCTGAAAAGAGTCGAAAAAACAGCTATTTTTGTCATTACGGCCTGCCTGTGCGCGTCCGCACGCAGGCAGGCCGGGGTGACAACTTTTACGAGATCGTCAAATTTCGCTTTTCCGACAAGCACTGTTGAACGCCCTCATATGGGGCACTAGAGTCTCTTTTATTTTCACTTACGTTTAAGATTTGAATTGCTTTTTTCGATGGTTATATCAAGATGATTGAAAACAAAAGTGATGATAACTCTTTATGCAATGGACTAAAAAAACGTCCTTTAACAATGATTCCTTCCATTGGAAAAAAAGGTGAAGCTATGTCTAACAAATTGAAAATTATAGCAATTCTGGCTGGTTCCTTATTGATGTCATTCCCCTTTCCAAAATGTGGACCTGCTGAGGTTAAAATCGGATATGGTTGGAGTGTTAATGCTGATGAGGCCAAAGCAGTTCAGGAAGCCGTGGAAATGATGCGAATGACGATATCCAAGCCCAATCTAGTCATTCTACTTATTGAATCTTCATATGAAAATGATAGCATAATCGCCCAAAATTTATATAGATTGGCAAACAAACCTAAGGTTTATGGCTTAGAAGGCACCTACGCGGTATTTTCTAGAGATGGTGTCCATGTAGGCGAGAAAGGCTCTCTGGCTATTCTCGGCATCGAGGCGCCTTCATGGAGCGTGGGGGTGGGGGTAATGGATATGTCTAACGCAGAGACTCCCACGCAAATAAAAGAAATGGCACTTAAGGCAATAAAATCAGCTATCGATGACGCAGGCAAAACAACAGAAGACAAACCCAGTTTGGTATTCATTGCACCAACGAAACTCAAGGAGGAACCGATCCTAAGCGCCATTGAATACGTCTTCAGTAATGATGTCAGGATCGTCGGGGGTTCTCCTGGTGGTCCCAACACTATAGCCAACGATAGGGTTGTAGAGAACGGATTTGTTTTGGCGGTTATTTATGCCGACACAAAAATAGGTGCCGGTTTTCACGCGGGCATAGCCGTTGACAGGAACAAATCCGGTGTTGTCACTACAATGGGGGAAACACACAGGATCATTAAAGAAATAAACAACAAACCTGCTTTCGAGGTATATCGCAATTGGGCTGATGGAGCCCTTGATGATGTGAATGTTTCTGAATCCACATCAATCTGGTCCCGATCCTTTGCATTGGTGCGGGTCTACAACCTTGCTCAGAATGAAGTCGGGACAAAGGTAGTCGTTCCGATTACGGTAAATCCTGACCTATCGTTGGTCACAGGGGCTGATATCAGTGAAGGTGAACATCTCTATTTTGCTACTGCTTCCAAAAAGGCTTATATAAAAAGGGCGGGAACGATTGTGCAACAGGCTTTGGTTGAAGGAAAAATAAAATATCCCGAACTCGTAGGAGGCGTACACTATTATTGCCGAGGAGCGGCCTTCTCCCAATTCGGCAGAGACAGGGAGAATCTTCAGCCTTTAGTGAACGAGACCAATAAAAAGATGAATGGAAAGCCATATATCGGCACCTTTACGGCAGGAGAGCAGGGTAATATTTCCGGATACGGGATCTTCATGGGTAATCTAACAAGTTCCATGGCTGTATTTGCAGAATAAATGACCAATGGCGAAAAAAAATCATAAATTGTATTTTTTTTGAATGATCGGATGTGCTTCCATCATTTCCACCTAGATGAGAGAAACAACATTGTCAGACATTCGACTCAGTTTTCGGGCAAGAATATTCATATTGGTATCAGCATTGATGATATTCTCAATGTCCGCCATCTCGGTTTTTTTCCTGAAAAATCTGAAGAACAATATGTCAGGAGAGTTTAGAGAAAGGGGGAAACTTCTGGCTAAGGAATTTTCACAAAAGATAGCTGAAGGAATAGTGATAGAAGATAAAAGGATTTTAGATACGTTCATTTCACAACTATGCGAATCAAAAGATCTCCTGTATGTGTATGTATATAATGATTCAGGATTAAGGCTGGCACATAAAGTGTTATTTGGTGGAATCGAAAACGACCTACCCCCGAAGGACAGACTCGATGATATGGAATTAGCGTAATTGACTTCCGGTGATATGAACAACCATGCCATCCTGGACATAAGCGCACCCGTCAATTACGAAGATAAAAGCATCGGATACATCCGACTGGGTATTTCTCTTGAAAGAATAGACGATGAAGTGAATAAACGCATACTGAACTCATCAATACTCGTCATTATCCTTATTATCATTGGATTAGTCATTTGTTATTTCTTTTCCCGCTCTTTCAGCAAACCAATCAGTCAATTATTGGAAGGTGTAAAGAAAATAGGGCATGGCGACCTGTCTCACCATGTGAAGGTTCAAAACAAAGACGAAGTCGGAGAGCTAGCTGTTTCTTTTAACCAGATGACAGACCGTTTAAGGGAATCCGATGCGAAGTTGAAGAAATATGCCCTGGAATTAGAGCGAAAAGTCGAAGAACGAACAGGTGATCTAAAACAGATGAACGAGCAATTGGCTCAAGACATCAGAAAACGTAAAAAGATCGAACAAGAACTGAGAGCAAGTAAGGAACGTTATCAAATGCTATTCAACCATCTGCCGGTTGGTGCAATACATTATGATAAAAATGGTATCATCCTTAACCTGAATAACAGGTTTGCCGAAATTATGGGGGCCTCTCCAGAAAAACTCAGGGGCTTCAATATGCTTCAATTACCGCACAACGAAAAGATGATAAAAGCGCTTCAGGATTCGCTGGATGGCAAGCTTGGGCATTTCGAGGATGATTATATTTCTGTGTTCAACGGAGAAAAATTGTTCTTGAAAGCCATTTACCATGGAATTACCGATGAGGAAGGAGGATTTGTTGGGGGCGTGGGCCTTTTTGAGGACAACACTGATCACAAGAAGTCGGAGGAGGAGAGGATACGGCTCCAGGCGCATCTTCAACGCGCCCAGAAAATGGAGGCTATTGGTACCCTGGCTGGAGGAGTGGCACATGACTTAAACAATATCTTATCCGGTCTCGTAACTTATCCCGAACTGCTTTTGATGGACCTTTCAGAAAATGATCCTTTGCGGGCATCCATCTTGACCATTCGGAAATCGGGACAAAAAGCCGCTGCAATCGTTCAGGACCTCCTGACCCTGGCACGGAGAGGAGTTACCATCTCGGAGATAGTAAATCTGAACAGCATCATATCTGACCTGTTATGCAGTCCTGAATATGAAACCATGAAACAATATCACCCGAGTGTTCAGATTGAGATAAATCTTGACCGGGATCTTCCTAATATTGCCGGATCACCCGTTCATCTATCCAAATGTGTCATGAATCTCATCTCAAACGCCGCGGAGGCGATGCCTGATGGCGGAAAAATCATCGTGTCCACCACAAAAAAATATATCGATAAGCCTGTAAAAGGATATGACGACATTCGAAAAGGCAAATATGTCATACTGAGTATAACTGATTTTGGAGTAGGCATGTCCTCCGAAGAAATCGGCAGGATATTCGAGCCATTTTATACAAAAAAAGTAATGGGTCGAAGTGGAACGGGTTTGGGTATGACCGTGGTTTGGGGCACAGTCAAAGATCACAACGGGTATATAGATGTTCAAAGCACTAGAGGTAAAGGATCACGGTTTGATCTATATTTTCCTGTGACAGAGGAAAAAGTGGATAGTAGTGAAATGAGTGTACCTTTAAATGAGATCAAGGGGAAAGAGAAAATATTGCTTGTTGACGATATTGAAGAACAACGGCTGATTGCATCTTTAATCCTGAAAAAATTAGGATACTCTGTTATCACCTTATCCAGCGGTGAAGAGGCCATTGAATATATGAAGAAAAATTCAGCGGATCTTTTGATTTTGGATATGATAATGGATCCCGGCATGGATGGCCTGGAAACATATAAACGAATTCAGAAATACCATCCTCATCAAAAAGCCATTATTGCCAGCGGTTTCTCTGAAACTGAACGAGTCAAGGAGGCCCTGAAGATAGGTGTGAGTGGCTATATCCAAAAGCCGTATTCTTTGGAGAAAATCGGCCTGGCTGTCAGAGCCGGGCTTGATATTCAGGCTGAGGATTTTTACGATGTCTGAATACCTGTTAAGTGCTGAAGCCATTTACCCGGCCCTCTTTCTGCCGCAGTACTCCTTCTGTGTTATCCCATAACTGACGGCCTGCAGGGTGCTCATGGTTTGGGTCCATGACCACACCGAGAGCCTATTTGTGGTGTTACTCATGCACGCGAGTCACCTATTCAGCACACTCCTTGTCATGGCGCCACCGACCACAGGAGGGGCCTTCTTGACCTATACCTGGGTATTCACCACTGCGCTGTAGATCGTAGTAGCGGTGGTCAGCCTGATCAACACCGGGGGCAGCTCGAAAAGAGTCCAGGCGATCACTACCGGTTGACGGCAAAACGTGGGACTTGTCTATGAATTTGATGAAGACTATTGATGCAATAGCCCGGGTTGATGAGGAAAGATCACCCTAGTTCCTATCCAACTCCGTCCTTATGGCCAAGCCGATCTTTTCCAGGAGGTAAGGTTTCTTAATATAGGCTCCGGCTCCCAATCTTCTGGCCTCTTTCACGCGAATGGTCTCGCTAAAACCACTCGCGATAATGGCCTTTTGCCTGGGATGATATTGAAGGATTCGGCGATAGGTCTCTAATCCGTCTATCCCCGGGTCCATGATCATATCCAGTAGAACGAGATCCACGCGATGTTTCTCTAAATAGGAAACCGCCTCCTCCCCGCTATGAACCGTTACAACGGTGTACCCCAATTTGGTCAGCATGCCAGACGCGATGAATCGCTGTTCTTCCACATCATCCACGACCAAAATAGACTCCCCCTTGCTTGCGTATTTTTCCAAAAATAATGACGGTTCAACTTTTTTGGGTTCTTCTCTCGTTGCTGGGAAATAGATCGTAAACGTCGTCCCCTTGCCTATCTGGCTTTCCAGATCGATAGATCCTTGATGATCTTTCACCGCCCCCCAAACAACGGCCATCCCCAGGCCGGTGCCGGTTCTGCCCATGACCTTTTTGGTATAAAAAGGATCAAAAATATGTTCCATGTCTTCTGATGAAATACCCGTACCCGTATCGGTGACTTTGAGGACGACATATTCACCAACCCTTAAATTCAGCTCCGCGTAATCCTCCAACGGGTTATCAATATAAAGGTTTTGTGTGGATATAATCAACATGCCCCCTTCGGGCATAGCTTCAGCGGCGTTTGAAACCAGATTCATTACAGTCTTGGCCAGGTGTACTGGGGAACCGATTATATAAAGCAATGCTTCTTCAAGCCGGATCTCAACGGAAACATGGGGATGGTAGGAAAGGAGTTTTTCATATTCCGGACTTTTAAGATATTCCGATATAATATTATTTAAACTCACGACCACTTTAATGGAGACCCCTCTCCTGGCCAAAGTCAATAAATCTTGAACAATAGCGGCCGCCTTCTCTCCTGATTTTTGAATAATCTGGATCGGCTTTCTTAAGTGACTATCCCGTGGCAGATCCATGAGCAATAATTCCGGGTAGCTGACCAATCCGGAAAGGATGTTATTCAGGTCATGTGCCACACCTCCGGCCAAAGTACCGATAGCCTCCATTTTTTGCGCGTGTTGAAGCTTGGCGCGTAATCTCTTTCTTTCTTCCTGCGTCAGAACAAGCTCCGTCACGTCCCTTATAATCCCGCGAAAACCGATAGGTTCGCCTTTTGAATTTTTGATGAGGGATACCGAGATATCCACGATTCGTTTGGATTTATCCCTTAAAATGACTTCATATTTGGCTTCCTTGACCGGTCTACCGGTCCTAAAAACATTATTGAAAATATCATACACCTTTTTCGTGTACTCCGGGGCAATATAGGTTTTATAATTCATGCCTTTTAATTCATCCTCGGGGTAACCGAGCAACCGAATAATGGCATGATTAAAGAACAGCAGATTGCCGTCCAAATCCACCTCATAATAACCTTCCTCCATGTTTTCAAGGATGCTTCGATATTTCTCCTCACTTTCCCGCAAGGCCTTTTCAGCGTGCATCCGATCCGTAACATCACTGGCAAACCCCTGCACACCAACGGGCTCCTGACTGCCATCAGTCGCATAGACCAATGTGTTTCTGTATTCCAAAATATGTTCTGCCCCGTCTTTTGTCACCACCCGCATGAGGCCTTCATCTTTTCCGTGCTTCTTAATCCTCTTTAAATATTCTTCAAATTCATGCCTGAATTTTTTGGGGATCAAATCTCTCACATTCAGATTTTCCAATTCACTTTCAGTGTATCCCAATGCCGGCATATAGACGAAATTGGAGTTTCGAAAGGTGCCGTCCAAATCGTGAAAATATAGGAGGTCCGAAATATTACTCACAATCTGTTTGTATTTCTCTTCGCTCTTTCTAAGCTCCTCTTCAGCCATCATCCGCTCTTTCAATGACTGATCAAGATCGGTCTTGATCAGCAAGATCGCGTCAAACACGGAAGCAAACGGATGATTGCGGTCGAAATCCTGTATGGTTTTATCCACACCGTCGGATTTCCAATGGATGCGGCCTATGAATTGAAGAATCTCATGGATATTCTTTTGTAATGTATCATCTTGAAAGCGGTTATCGGGTGCATCTTGTCCTGCTTCTATGATGAGTGAACCTCCCTCCTGGCCCGTTCCCCCATGTATCGGGTAATGCATCACGGATCGGACGGGGACATCCCCTGTAGAAGATTCAATCTCTTCCGATAATTTGTTACGGGCCAGGGTGACTGCATCAGCATAGTTATTGACGAAAAACAGTTGAAACCGAAATGTGTAAAAACGCTGGGCGAGCTTGATCGCCAACTTCATGAATGCGGAAGTATGACAGAATATGACACAAATAAGCGGCGTCTCTGTTTTATAATAGTTGATAAAATATCTCCGTGCCTCCATGGAAACGCCATGAAGCTCCTGATAATCCTGTATGGATACGATGGGGATCCCCTTCGCAAAAAATTCATGGACGAGCTTGCCGACGAATGCCACATGGGATTCAACCCCCTTAAGGCTTGCGTACCCTGAAGGTTGGATATGGATGATATGATCACCCAATTTACGGTAGGTAACAACGAAATGATCATCAAAACGAACCTTGGTCCACTCCGGTTTTTGAAGGACGGGCAAGCCGGTTACTTGGCAGATGGAAAATGTTCCGGCTTTATTGTTTTGCTTATCTGCTGTATCCATATGTCTCCGAACATTTTGAATAGGAATTTTTCCAGTATCTGATTGGTTTTATTCGCCTTTGACCCCACCGCTCTGGGGGACCTTCATTTCTTACCGAATCATTTATCTATAGGATATAAAAGTATATCAAAAAGTTGCAAAATAGAAAAGACTATGCTTATCAAAAAACGGTTTCGGGAGGTTCGGGAATCTTTTTTCAAGGCCAGCACAAAAATACTTGGAAATAATGATAAAATAATGTGATCTTAGGATACGAAAAGATATGGAAATGATATGTTAAATATCCATAATTTTCATTTTCGCCCCTACATCCTCATTTTTCACATTTCAATATCGAGGGGATGAAAGACAAGAAGAAAGGCACTATCTGCTTGTTAATCCTTGGCCGGAAGGCCAAAAGGCAAGCGACGTATCGAACCACTTGAACAGAATGATCATGGTGTGGTATGACGAAGAGGCCAGTCTTTGGCGATGAGGCAAAAACCTATCATGATGGGAAATGGCTGCTCCTCACAATCAACAGCGAGGATGTAATGGATAAGACTATCGAATCCGATAACAGTGGAAATGTAAATACGCAGAGTAGGGGAAAATGATGAATAATGAAAGTAAATCCATTCATGAGTTTGATTTTGAATTGATCTGCGAATATTATTCGGGCTTAGAACGACAAGGGCCTGGAAGCCCTGAGGTAACCATCAAGGCCTTGAGTTTTATGGATAACCTGACGAATGAATCAAAAATTGCCGATATAGGTTGTGGAACCGGCGGTCAGACCATGGTGATAGCTGATCATGCATCAGGACATATCACAGGCATTGACCTGTTTCCCGCCTTTATAGATCTATTCAACATGAATAGCCGGAAACTGAATCTTCAGGATAGGGTGAATGGCGTAGTGGGTTCAATGGACAACCTTCCTTTTCAGAATGAAGAATTAGACCTGATCTGGTCGGAAGGAGCAATCTACAATATCGGGTTTGAACGAGGCATGAACGAATGGCGTCGATTTTTGAAGCCGGGGGCCTTCATTGCCGTTTCAGAGGCATCCTGGTTTACCGAAGAACGACCTCTTGAAATCGATAAGTTCTGGAAAGATGAATATCCGGGAATAGATATCATTTCAAACAAGGTTGCACAGATGCAAACGGCCGGATATATCCCGATGGCCACTTTTGTCCTGCCGGAAAATTGCTGGACTGAACATTTTTATGCTCCGCAAGTTCCCGCGCAGGAAAAATTTTTGGAAAAGTACGCAGGCAATAAGGCCGCCGAGGAACTCGTGGAAAACCAGAGGCATGAAGCCGAACTGTACCATAAATATAAGGCCTTTTACGGCTATGTTTTCTATATAGGGAAAAAAATGTAAGCCCATGATCCAATAGCTTCTCACTTTATGTTGGGGATGGATAAATGCCTTTTCTTGAAGATATCATCATTACGGAAAAAATAGAGATCAAAACAACAGCGGAAAAGATATTCAACTACATAACGAATATTGTTGATGATGTAAGCTTTAAAACATTGAATGCGGACAATATCAGTTTCCGGTGGTTAAAAGGAAAACCATGGGCAGTAGGCTCGGTAGCCTATGCTGAGAAATACCTTCATGGAAAACCGCATAAGTTTACATTCGTCATGTCCACAATCTTGCCGAATAGGCATATAGAATACATGCCGACATCCAAATCCATGAAAATGTTTTTTCCAAAAAAAGAATTTATTATTGAAGAAAAAAACGATGCGTGCCTTTTTATATCATCAGCAACTTTCCGTATGGGTTGGATCGGCAAAATATTTTTTAAGAAGTCTATTGATGATGGGTTATCTCATTTCAGAATGTATTTAAGAGAAGAAGGCAGAAATCTGAAAAATATATTGGAAGCTTAATATAATCTGCTCTTTTCACGCAATCCGGATCTACGGCGAAAAACAAAGGATGAACCATGTTATCACCTGAGACAAAAAACGCTTACTGGACTTTCAGCGGAACGAAATGACCGAACATCGTATTTATCGCCGACTGGCCCGCAGGCAAAAATCGCCGGAGAATCGCCGCATCCTTGAACAAATCGCTGGTGACGAGAAGCGGCACAATGAGCAATGGAATCTCTATACAGATGAAGATGCGGGTCATAATTTGGGGTTTTTTAAATCCAAACGATAGGTTTTCGCCAGTTTTTTCATAAATCTAAAATGATATCAATGCGGTTATTCAAGCGATGATGCCATGACAAGGAGATTTCGGATAAAACACGGCGCCTGGTAAAATGAAATATCACTCAACCAAAAACCCATGTAAAATTCCTTGTATCTTCTGGGTCTTTCCCCAATAGAAATGATCCGCGCCCTGAATAACCTTTAAAGCTGCTTGAGGGTTCCAGGCCGGTAACATTTCCTCGATCCTGTCCGCGGGACCGAATTCATCTTTTGTCCCGGCTATGACGAGATGAAGTTTTGGAGTGTATTTCAGGAAAGTAAAATCCATAAAATCGACCGGAGGAGAAACCATTATAAGCCTTTCCACCTGATCATCCACCCCTGGAATATGCGCAACCACCCATGCACCAAACGAGTACCCGGCCAGAGTGATGTGGGTCTTCCCCAGATCGGAGAGGTATTGAACGGCGGCTTTCACGTCATCCTGTTCGCCAATCCCATTATCATATTGACCTTCGCTTTGCCCAACTCCCCTGAAGTTGAATCGCAGCGTACCGTATCCCTTTCCTTTAAAGGCCCGGCACAGGACATCCACCACGTTGTTATGCATATCACCCCCGTATAAAGGATGGGGGTGTGCAATGATGACACCTTTGTCTCCAGGGAGGTTCTCAAGAAGTCCCTCGATTTGAATGCCTTGGGCATGGAAAAAGATCTGTTCTTCGGACATAGTCAAATCCTATTGCATCTTTAAGACGTAAAGATCACAATAGCTATGATATTTTTGCTGAATGCTGACAGCTGAAGGCTAATAGCTCGACTTCCATCAACCCAACCATGGATTCGTCCGTTTCTCGATCTCGATGGTTGAAGACGGTCTCATGCCGTAATCATGGCCGGGCCATACGATCGTCTCTCCGGGCAATGACATGAGCCTCTCCTGAATAGACTGCATAAATTGGTTATAAGACGCACCCGGCAGGTCCGTTCGCCCGATTGCGCCCACAAAAAGGGTATCACCCGTAAACACATGTCCATCGCTATATAAACACATACCCCCCGGGCTATGTCCCGGGGTATGAATGACCTCAAGGGAGATATCCCCTACCACGATTTGATCACCATCTTCCACCAGTATATCCGCGGGCGGTGAGATGGCGAAACCAAACTGCCTGGCCATCTGATGGCCCATGGGAGAATTAAACAGCTCTTCATCCAACTTATGCATGACGATCTGAGCGCCCGTTAATTCCTTGACCCTGGCGTTACCACAGGTATGATCCCCATGCCCATGCGTGTTCACGATATATCTTAAGGTCAATCCTTTTTGCGCAAGCCTATTGACAATCCGATCCTCATCACCGGCAGGATCAATCACCAGTGCCTCTTTTTGATTGGGGCTTGACACGATATAGCAAAAAACATCCATAAAACCGACTTTCATTTGTTCAACTTCCATAAACATCTCCTTTTTATATTCCCTATGCCTGATACATATTCCTTGAATAACCTATGTAATTCAAGCGTATTTAATAATTATTCATCGTCTCGAAATAGCTTTCAAGGTGACGGGGCAAAACATATCTAGACTATTTTGAGACCTTTAATATGCGTCAACGAGGGTGTTCAGCGGTCAGTTTCGGAGGTCAGCTTACGGCTTTGAGCCTTGAGCGTTCTAGCCACTGACTTTTGACTATTGACTTCTGACTACCTTTTTTACAGTGGAGGCAGCTTCCCGATAATAGAAAACATCTCATCCTTCAATCCATCCGGAATAGATGTCAATTCATCCTTGTCAAGGCTGACGAATTCCCCCGTGCTTCTGGCCAGAAGCGTCCCTTCTTGATCACGGAGTTCGGCCTTGGCTTTTATCCTGGGCGGTTCAGAGCCATCAATCACCTCTCCCTTTGCAGTCAACGGGATTCCCACCAGAACCGGCCTGATATATTTCAGTTCCATCTTGCGGGTCACGAAGAAGATCCTTTTAAAATAAAGGATCGTCCACGACATGACCTCATCCAGAATCGTGGAAATGATACCTCCATGCGCAATATTCTCCCACCCCACATGGTATTTCCCCAAAGTGATATCCGTACAAACCGATTCACCGGAACGATAAAACCGGAGTCTTAGACCGATCGGGTTGGCCGTTCCGCAAGCAAAGCACTTATACCCTTTAGGATTGATGATTTTAGTCTTTTTTTTATCCATGAATTTAACACCTTATTCCTTCATTGCAAGCCAGCATGGTATACCATTTCATCTCGTGATCCCATTCATGGATCAATTTGAAATAATGCCTCTCCAAGCGGGACCGTATATCCGCGGCCTGACTTCTCATCAGGCCTGAAAGAATCAACCGGGATTTGTCTTTAAACGACCCATTCTCAAAAAGATCAACCAGAACCTGATGGTGGATATTGGCCACGACCAAGTCAGCAGGTTCATTCATAAAATCCTCTGCCCGCCCTTGGGTAACATCCACGATACCATCCAAGCCGTTAAGGATTACGTTATGTTTTGCCGTTTTGACGCATAGGGGGTTCAGGTCCACGGCCGACACCCTTTTGGCTCCCATATTCGCGGCAGCCAGGGCCAGAATGCCGGTTCCCGTACCCATATCAAGCACTCGATCAAACCTGTCAACCTTCATAGCATGGGCAATGGCCTTTAAGCAATCCCTTGTGGTAGGGTGAAGGCCGTTACCAAATACAACCCCGGGATCCAGCAGGATCTGTATCATACCTTTTTCCTGCGCCTGTGAAATCCAAGGAGGTGTAATCAAAAAAGAGTCGACCTTTATTGCGTCGAATCTTCCACCTTGCCACTCTTCGTAGGTAAATCTGTATTGATCCCCTAATGTGAGATCCGAACGGACATGAAGGAGACGCCTGATCTCATCACCGGCAGGTTTGGAAAAAAAGAGGAAAGAATAATCATCCTCCACCCAGTTCCCGATAAAGGCATCTTCGAACAGGTCTTCATCATCTTCTTCCACGCGTCCCTGAAGCAGGTAAATATAAAGTTCCTCATAAGGAAAAGCTGAGCGGCTGTATTGACTTCCAATGAATGTTTTCAAATAATAGTGAACCTCTTTTGCTCTTTCATTTCTTTTGTTAACACAAACAAGCAAGATATTACAAGAGGCCTCTGGCCACGGCGGTCATTTGACCGCTGTTGGGCGGTTTGTCATGCCGGCCGTACAGATCAATCGTCTCATAATAGTATACACGGTTCGTGGCGATGAAAAGCCACTCTCATAGACGCCGGAATGACGGTGGCGTGAACAATTACGAGACAGGTAGAAACTATTGTAAACATATTCAGTGAGTCGTCATACCGGCGAAAACCGGTATCCAGAAGTATTTAATAACGCTAATCATTTCTGGATTCCCGATCCAGCTTCGCTCGTCCGGGATGACGGTTTTACGTGTTGTGACACAGCCTCCTCGCGGGAGGCGTTAGGGAGAGAAAATGTAGGGTATTTCTGGATAAGTACCAACTACAATTCCTCAAGGAATTTTTTTACTTGATAATCCCATTCCTGAGTGACAATGTCCACCCGATTTTCCTTATCCTCCGCACAAATGGTGATGTCCACATACCCTCCCCCACCTTCAAAAACCATATTGTCGGGATCTTTCTTGATCAACGTCAGATTTAGCCCTTTTGGTCCAAAAAAAGTCGTGATTTTTTGTTCGATCCGTTCATGCGAAAGTCTTGTCTTGCCGGATATGTTCAGCATAGTCAATACCCCTTTCTTTGATAATAGGTTTGTCTATAATGTAGATCCGAAACGTGATGTGTCAAGACGCATGGAAATTCACTTTTTGTGTCTTTCCAGAAATGGGCCAGATGACTCCCCCCTCGATGATGCCCCTGCTCTTAACCCCAATACTGTTGACTTAAGGGAATTTTCCAGCCCTGCTTCCGGCGAAGGCCGGGGTCCAGAAGACTTCGAAAAGCTGGATTCCGGCCTTCGCCGGAATGACATCAGAGGCTTTTGTGACCAAATTGGGGGCTTAAGTCAACAACCCTTCCTCCTAACCCCCTCCGGCAATTAGACTATGTCATCAGAAGCTGTTTGCTATTCTTGTCATTTCGACCGAAGGGAGAAATCCTTTAATAACAATTACTTGCAAAAAAAGACCTCGGCTGTCACCGACTCGACCCGGCACGTCGCGGGCTCGAAATGACATTGTGATCACAGCCTCAAGAGGAGTTACTCAGGGATAAGCATTAGATAAGAGATATTCGGAACAAAGACCAAAACTTGCAAGCCGAATTCCCTCATGATAAGCTTGATCCCAAAATATCTTTACAGGAGATGTAATGAAATTTTTAAAATATCATGCATTGGGGAATGATTATATTGTTCTTGCCCCTTCCGAAGTTCCGAACGGGCTTTTACCCGAGACTATTCATAGGATCTGTCACAGGAACTACGGGATCGGTTCGGATGGGATCCTTTTGGGCCCGCTGGACAGTGCTTCGTGTGATTTTGGTTTACAGATCTTCAACCCCGACGGAAGTGAAGCGGAAAAAAGCGGAAACGGGCTTCGTATATTTGCCCGGACCCTTTGGGATCGGCACATGGTCTCAACGCAACCCTTTACGGTCGAGACACTCGGCGGAGCGGTCTCTTGTACTGTTCTTGATTCAGGAAAACGCGTGACCGTTGAGATGGGACAGGTCCGATTCAACAGTGCTGAGATCCCTGTAACTGGATCCGATCGGGAGGTATTGAATGAGCAAATCCAGGTGCTGAACCGCGATTTTCGATTTTGTGCGGCAACGGTGGGTAATCCCCACTGTGTGATATTGAGCGATAATCCATCACCGGGAGAGACCAAAAAATTCGGTCCCTTGATCGAGACGGATGCCCGGTTTCCAAACCGGATCAACGTACAATTCATGAAGGTCCTGGATCGGAATAACATCCAAATCGAAATCTGGGAGCGCGGTGCCGGTTACACCCTGGCCTCCGGCAGCAGCAGCACGGCCGCGGCCGGGGTTGCACTTAAACTGGGACTCTGCGACCCTGATATCACCGTCCATATGCCCGGGGGTGAAATTCAAGTTCATTTTAAGGACGACTTCTCCGCCATAATGACCGGTCCCGTCACAAGAGTCTGCAAGGGGGTTATTTCAGAAGAAATATTTTACACATGATCACCAACTGATTAGACTTTCGATTAAAATCTTACATTACGCAACTTTTTTTAGGAGAACAAAATGGCAAAAAAAATAAAAGAACCCATATCCCTCTTTTTCCGCGGTTGGATAGGGAGCATCCTTATCGCGGTTCTGGTGGCCACATCCATCAAATCAGCCATTGCCGATTGGTATGTGGTACCCACCGGCTCCATGAAACCGACCATCGTGGAAGGGGATCGGATCTTTGCCAATAAGCTGGCTTATGATCTCAAGATTCCCTATACGACCTGGCACATCGCCCAATGGGATAATCCTGAAAGGGGTGATATCGTCGTGTTCAATTCTCCGGCCGATGATAAATGTCTGGTCAAACGCGTGATCGGCCTTCCCGGTGATTCCATAGCCATGAGGAACAACCAGCTATTCATCAATGGTGAAGCCATAAAATATGAGTCCATTGAACAGGAGAATTTTGAAGCAATCGCCAAGGGTCAAAGCCTGGAACATCTGTTTTATGATGAAGATTTATTGGGGAAATCCCATGCCGTGATGATCACACCACTGACCCCATCACCCCGGTCATTCGCCCCGGTGATCGTCCCGGAAGGGCACTATTTCATGATGGGAGATAATCGGGATAACAGCGCGGATTCAAGGTATTTCGGTTTTGTCAAGCGTGGGGAGATCCTGGGTCGCGCCACCAATATCGTGATCTCCTTGGATAAAACCAGGCATTACAAGCCTCGATGGGATCGGTTTTTTTCCAAATTGCCATAGAATCGTGGCATTTGATGGAGAGATCTCTTAATTTCAT
This sequence comes from Deltaproteobacteria bacterium, assembly GCA_016930835.1. Lineage (GTDB taxonomy): Bacteria > Desulfobacterota > DSM-4660 > Desulfatiglandales > HGW-15 > JAFGGA01. Next base: position 2,323 of record JAFGGA010000055.1, on the reverse strand, counting down.
CCGCACAATACGATTTAGGATAGTCCTCAAAATGATAGGTTAGAGGCAGGGCCGTTGCCGACCTTGCCTCTAAGGCTTGTAGGCTATTTTTTTTGTTTTCCAAGATTTTCGCGACTTTTTTACTGCTTGATAACTCTTACCATGTCGCTTGCCTGGACAAGAGCTGTTTCACCATCCTTATAAAATTCGCCTTTCACCGTTAATGTGACCAACTTGCCTGGCGTCACATCCTGCATGTCTTGTGTGTGAAATTTAACAATATAGACATTTTTATGAGTCCTGCCAAATATTGCTGGTGCGCCTTCACAGGTTATGTTTTGCAGATTCCAGTCCTTCATGTGGTAGTCACCTGGCACGGTAATAAATGCAGTGAACTTACCTTTTCGTTTGAGCTTCAGCACTTGTGGTTTTATACGAACCTCGATGGGGGGCACACACATGAAGCTTTCGGCATCTTCTATGCTGTCTATGCCGTTCCAGCGGGCAACTTCTGGATATCGGCAAATCGGACGTGTACGAAATTCATGCCAGTTATAGTCTGTATTGGCGTTGCGAGTTCCTGTAAAAGAATCTGGTTCTATAGAATTTTCTACCCAATTTACTAATGCGTTAAAGGCGTCAATCCATGTTTGATTACAGCCAATTCCCCCACCACAATGACCTGTACCGGGAACCATATAAAGTTTATAAAAACTTTTTGTGGCAGCTTTCCCCATCCGCTTCATAATCCCTTCGTACCATTGAGTGACCGCAAGGGGGGATACAAACGGATCGCTCCAACCGTGAAATTGAATTATTTTGCCACCTTTCGCTTTAAGCGGGGCAAAGCCGCCCATTCTAGGAACAGGATTGGGGCTAAAAGTTCCAGGGTCCAATACATCATAAAGAGTATGCTCGTCACAACTGTCATCATAACACTGGGTACAAGTAGTTTTTCGGATTTCGTAGGGGTCCTCATCCCAGTCGAAATCTGCCACATCCCAGTCTGGACCTGGGGGTGGATCAAAGAACCAATATCTAAGAATGTCTGGTGATGATGACATTCCCCCTAGAGAAAATGTAAAACCGCTGACAGGATTATTACCTGCACCAATAGTTAGATATTCGGCAGAAACGGGCGAACCCGCGCTAAGTGCTTGTCCAGTGCTATCATATGCACCATCATAAATATATTTTAAAGACTGCCTCTGTTCGAGAGTAAAACACCCTTCCGAATCAACATCATCAGGGCAGGCAGGAAGCTCCGTAATGGGATCGAAGGTGCATTGACGAGGATCGTCGATCAAACCATCGACCAAACCATCGACGCCATCACATTTTTCGTAGACCGCTTCATAAAGTGCAATTTGTTTATCTGTCGTCCAAGATTCTCTCATAGGTGCACCATGTATGTTATTCCACAAACCACGGAACATTCCCGCTACTTGTCCTACCGGGGCACAATAGAGCAAAAATCCATCAAAAATATCATGATTTTTCTGAGCACTAGTCAAGCCGTTCATACCACCCCGTGACATACCACTGTAGTAGGTGTAATCCGGATTACCACCATAATATTGATTGATTATTTTTTTTGCAATTATGGGTGTTTCTCTGTGAGCTCTTATACCGAAATCAACGAGCATCTGACACGCATAAGGGTTGTCTTTGTTTTGCTCTGGAAAATATTCACGGAAGTAAGGATCTTTGAGACCAAACACAGCTGAGTTAGGATATTGTGTAGCATCATGTCCATCATTGGATGCTGACGAAGCATAACCCAAATTTATCGTTGTGCTGTCTACTCTAGCGACACTTCCACCATTTCCACCACTGACAAAGTGAATGAATCTATTATTCCAGTCTGTCGGCAGCCTAACTGCAAAATCAATCTCTGGAAATATACGTCCCTTCACCTCGCAATACTCAGGTGTTGATTCTGAAGCATCATGCCAAGTCGCAGTGACATTGGCAACAGGTTGATTCAGGGCTTCATCAGTAAGGCCTTCCATATAAGTCATAAGGGCTGTGCAGTCGGCCTGAGTTGCTGAAGAAAATTCCGGATATGCAAATAATAGTGTCATGCTCGATAGAAAAATTAGAAATGTCATTGTTCGTTTTACTTTTTCCATATGTATCCTCCTTTCATTAATAATATTTACTTCTCTGTCTAAAAAATAAAATTTAATCACCTCCACTAATGCACTTATCAAGGAGCAAAACCTAGAACATTTGTTTTTTAACGAAGACCTATTACTTGATGGTCTCGTAAAAAGTCGAAAAACGCTTATTTTTGTCATTCCGGTGAAGACCGGAATCCAGTCTTTTCAAATAGTTACAGGGA
>JAFGGA010000054.1 GCA_016930835.1 Deltaproteobacteria bacterium | reverse complement strand
TCCCTGTAACTATTTGAAAAGACTGGATTCCGGTCTTCACCGGAATGACAAAAATAAGTGTTTTTCGACTTTTTACGAGACCATCAAACTTAGATATAGGGAAGATAATTGATGGACCCTGATTTAAACATCCTTCTCATAGAAGATGACCCTTCTCTTTTAGCCGGTCTGGTTAGGTTGGTCGATAGTCATAAGATCGGCCGTCCATTTACGGTTTCACCGGAGGCGGGGATTGAGCAACTAGCAAGTTTGGATCCCGATTTAGCCATTTTAGGCCCTTCTTTAAATGGTGATCGATGCATCAAGAATGTTCAAAAATTAAAGATCCTCGATCCCGCTATGTCTGTTCTAACATCCTGTACCGACGGGTGCTTTTCAAAAAAAACAGCCCCTTTTTTATTTGAAGGGATTTATCATATCAGTTCAAATATTCATCAAGCGGAACTTCAGAAGATTGTCACCAAGGTTTTTCAAGATAAAGCAGAACAAAAAATCAAATCTGATTTTCCAATGATTATCGGGCAAAGCCAAGCCGTGATTGATTCCAAGAAGAAGTTACAGATGGTGGCAAAGAAAGATATTACATTGTTGATCACGGGTGAGACCGGGACAGGAAAAGAATTGATAGCGCGTTCAATTCATTACTATTCACCCAGAAGGTTCGGTCCACTCGTTAAAGTGAACTGCGGATCTTTGCCGGATGAACTCCTGGAAAGCGAAATTTTCGGGTTCCAAAAAGGGGCTTTTACGGATGCCCACAGAGATAAGCCGGGACGTCTTGAATTAGCGGACGGGGGGACTCTTTTTATCGATGAGATTGGAGACCTTTCTCTGAATCTGCAGGTTAAGTTCCTTCAAGTGCTTGAAGAAAAAGAATTTACAAGGCTTGGCGGCACATTTGATAAAGCGATCAATACCCGGGTTGTAGCGGCAACCAATGCAGACCTTCAGAAGAAGGTGAGGGATGGTTCTTTCAGGAAAGATCTGTTTTATCGATTAAATATCATCCACATTGAAGTCCCTCCTTTACGAAAAAGAAAAGAGGATATCCCTTTATTGGTCCATTATTTTATGAATAAATATTGCTATGAATTTAAAAAAGAACTTTTAATGATACCTGACAACATCACCCGTATCTTAATGGAATATCATTGGCCAGGTAATATCAGGGAGCTTGAAAATGTGATAAGGCGCGCGATTGCCTTGCGGGATTGGAGTTTTCTAACCCAAGAACTTAAATCGGACAGAACCATGGAAGAGAGCGATGGAGTATCTTCAGTGGACTCGAGTTGGCCTTTCGTGAAATGGGGCGATGATCAGATCGAGGGATACATAAGAGAAAATGAGTTTTCTTTAAAAAAAATCTGCAAGGATTATATTTCTGAGGCGGAACGGGACACCATTATCAATACGCTTCAAAAAACGCAATGGAATCGAACAAAAACCGCCCAGATGCTTCAAGTCAGTTATAAGACCCTTCTAAACCGTATTGAGGAATTTAATCTAAAACCGAAGTAGTCTCTTCGACAAGAAATCAACCGGCCGAAAATCTGACCTTATGCCTTTCGGGCCTTCAATCTGGCGCTCATCCATTCATCCCTTCTCCACACGTACTGACCATTTCTAGTAAACGTGATTTTCAGCGGTACGGTTTAAAAAAAGCCCCATTGTTTTATTAGGTTATCAAAAATATATGTAAATCCTTTCCACTTTTTTCTAAGATATTCCATAATAATTTCAGTAAAATTTTACATACTTGCCTGGATTCTTTTCTACTCCTCTGATCGGTAACAAAATCGAGGATGCTCACGTTTTAACTATTTGAAATTTAATGAGAAATTTCTCCAAGTCTTTTCTTGGGCAATGGTAGGACCTGGCACGCTCTTTGCCTATTACGTCCCATAAAACAAATCGTACTTTTCACGCCTTTGATAACCAACATCATCGCGCAACTACAAGGAGGGGGTATGAAAAACAAGTGTGTCATAATAGGGGTTTTTGCCCTCATTGTTATTTTTGGGGCATGGAGTGCCATTGCGGCACCATATAGCATTTCAGATAACTATATCGGTGCCGATGAGTACCATTACAATCAACATTATGGTGATGTAATAGGTGATCCAGGGCTTTTTGATATCCAAGGAGCCAATTTGAGCCTTCATGCAACCATCCTACAAATCGATATTTATACAAATTTTGCCGGGTTGGGGGATGACGGGTTATTTTCAGGATATAGCAACGGATTGGGCATTGGTTATGGTGACCTTTTTCTGAGTAATCAGTGGACACCTTACGGGGATTCTCTATATGTGTTGGATGATTATTCAAACGGCACGATATGGAATTATGGATTCGCACTTGATAATCGATGGGGTGAAACCGGCGGTGATGCCGTTTTATTCAGCCTTGATAGCAGGGATGACGCTCTGCTTTCAGAAGATTTTATGACTGGTGCGATCTATCGAAATGGTCAAGAAGTTGCCGTGAACACAGAATCGGCTGGTGTTGATGATATCCAAGAAGGAAAATGGGAGGTTCATGCGGCAGAGGGTTATATTCGATTCTTGATCGATATCAACGGGATTGATGATCTTTTAAATACCGACCAAATAGCCCTCCATTGGGCGATGACATGCGGTAATGACGTGATCGAGGGAGCAGGCAAATTTCCGCCTGTGCCTGAACCTGCTACAATGCTATTGTTAGGTACAGGACTCATTTGTTTGGCGGGACTGGGAAGGAAAAAATTTGTCCACTGCTAACAAATCAGGTCTAAAAGATTTTCATGATTGACCAACAGGATAATTCGAATGGTTCCGGAAACGGTTTATGTTATTACTACTCAAGTTATGATGAAATGAAATAAGGAAAAACCAATGAGTGCAGCAATAAAACACTATCTTAATCCTCTCCATGTGTATTGCCGCTTGAGAGATGTGGGTTTGGGAAAAGAAAAGGCCGTTTTTCTTTGTCGGTTATATGAACGGATTATATTTAATCGGTGTCTAATGACACGAGGTTGATCAATCCATTTAACATATTCATAAAATATGGAATTCAATAAAGTGAATACAATAAAGGTGGCTTTTAACTTCAGTGATAACGGGGGAAGACGGATCGGTATTGAAAGAAGACAGTTTACTTATTCCAGCCATATCCCGGAACGAAGGCGTCTAAAAGAAAGAAGGTCCCATACGGAAAGAAGAATGATGGATGATCGTCGTAAAGAAGAAGACCGCCGGACCGGCCTTGACCGGAGAAACCTTTCGGAGCAACCTGTTATCGTCGATTTACGGGGATATGAGCGAAGGAATAGCAGTGACAGAAGAAGCGGCATAGATAGAAGAGATTTTGTTATTTTGTAACCTTTTGTATAAATTAGATATCTTTTTTGAAGGCAGGGAAAGCGGTTTACGAGCGATCTTCCTGCCTTTTTTTTAACTTTTATTTAACATTGACAAATCGGAAGAAGTATGTAAATATTTTCCACATTATGAGATATCAACTTATTGGGAACCACCCCTCAATCATTAAAATTCGTGAATTGATAACCATGGTCTCCGACATGGCTCTCAATGTGCTGCTGCTGGGAGAAACCGGTACAGGTAAAGAGGTGGTGGCGAGAATGCTTCACCAGATTTCGACCCGTAGAAATGAGCGTTTCGTGAAGATAAATTGTGCGGCCATGCCATTAACTCTACTCGAGAGCGAATTGTTCGGCTATGAGAAAGGAGCCTTCACAGGGGCGGTAAAATCGAAACCGGGAAGATTCGAATTGGCATCCGAAGGGGTCATGCTTCTCGATGAAATCGGTGATATGCCGTTAATGCTTCAGGCTAAATTGCTCAATGTCCTTCAAAGCGGCGAATTTAGTCGATTGGGAGGGACGGAGGATGTCAAGGTAAATTCATGGGTGATCTCAGCGACCAACCATGATTTGAATGAGGACATGAAAAATGGCCTTTTCAGAGAAGATTTATATTATCGACTCAATATCATCAAGATCGAATTGCCGCCTTTAAGAGAGAGAAGACAAGATATTCCCCTTCTAGTCGAATATTTTACGCAACGGCATAAACAAGAACTCAAAATAGATACGAATGTTCCAATCAATACAGGGCTTCAGGATTTGTTCCAAGATTATCATTGGCCAGGAAATGTGAGAGAACTGTCGAGCACAATTTTACGATTAATGGTCGGGGATGATCCGGGAAAAATCAAAGATGAATTTTTAAGGAATATGGAAGGTGACGGATTGGATGTCCCGTCGGCTTATGCCCGAAAAGCGCCGGCACTCAAACAAAAATCTCATGATAAAACGGATGAAAAACAAGAGAGCATCCCTTCACTTAAAGAGTTAAAAAAGGAAGCGACTCAATATATCGAAAGGAAAGCCATACAGTATGCGCTCCATTCCGCGGGCTGGAATAAAAGCCAAGCCGCCAAAATCCTAAAAATAAGTTACAAGGCCTTGTTCTATAAAATGGATATGCTTGGCATAGAGAAACAAAGATAATATATGGTTAATATTTTTAATGAGGAGGCCGATAAAATGAATAAAAAGTATCTATATTTAATAATCGCATTATTCTTACCTTTCATTATATTTGAAAGTTCTCTTGCGGAAACCCTCAACACTGAAAAACTTGAGACAAAAATCGAACCCTATCTTATAGGTCCAAACGATCTTCTCAATATTTTTGTCTGGAGGGAACCGGAACTGACGCAAGATTTGGTTGTTATGCCGGATGGAAGGATCACATTTCCCATGATCGGGGAAGTCATGGCACAAGGCAAGACGACCTCAGCGCTAAAAGATATTATTACTGAGAAACTTAAAGACTTTGTTACTGCTCCCGAAGTAACGGTTATCGTCAGGGAAAGCCGAAGCCGCATGATCTATACCATTGGCAAATTAAATCAACCAGGACCATTCCCCCTGACGCCCGGAATGACGGTCTTACAAGCGCTTTCGATAGCCGGAGGATTCGCGGAATGGGCTGACGTAAAAAAGATATTGATTCTAAGAAGGGCCGGAGAAAAAGAAATCCAGATCCCCTTTAATTATAAAGACTTTATTGAGGGGAAAAACCCTGAGCAAAATATAATACTAAATCCAAATGACACCATTGTGGTGCCGTAGAACGCGGCTCAGGGCTCATCATGGCTCAAGGTGGCAGGGTAAAAGAGGGTGACACTGGGAAAATAGAATGATTGTAATTCCCTTTGGCATTAATGGTCTACATCATACACAATGGACGACGGACGAAAAGCAATAGAGATTGTCCCGATTAACCTCGTTTTGCGACTAAGGAATTCATCAGATTGTCAGTTAATAAAATAAGAATAATACTTTTCATCACATGGATTTTTTTTGTCTCTTCACCCTCATTTTCTCAGATCCATCTTGAAGTGACTCCGGGATTATCCATCAGCGAAACCTATGATGATAATATTTATCTAGAAAGCACAGATAAGACATCGGATTATATTACCGCTGTTTCTCCCAGCATCAACTTCCTTTTGACATCCCGGAGCAATCACCTGGGATTGCAATTGGCTCCAACCTTTGTTTGGTATGAAGAAGAGAAACAGAACGATACAATAAGACATTCCGGGACACTCTCATTTGGGCAGGAATTGTCTCAAAATCTACGATTTGATTTTTCAAATGCCTATTCCAGGTCCGAGGATCCCATAGAGGAAGGTGAAGTAGGCGAATTTGATCGAGATACGCGTGATCTTTTTTGGCGAAATAGCACGCACTCAACTCTACAATATCATTTTGGCCCTGAGAATACGTTTTCTTTAGGGTACGACATTGCACTTTTAGAGAATGAAGATATTACCCTGGATGATAATAGAACGCGAAATTATTCAGCCGATATGACCTATTGGTTTAATACGGAAAATGGAATGGAGATCCATTATGGGTACATGGAAGCGGAATTTTTTAGAGATGACGATAATACCCCGGGTGATCATTATACAGGATCATCCACAAGCGCAAGATACAATCATCGGTTTTCATCCCATACAACAGGTTTGATTTCCTATGGCCTTACCCGGCGTTCTTTTGCGGGGACCACTGAAAATTATAACGTTCACGACGGCTCAATAGGCCTTGATACCGACTTTGCTCAAAATTTCTCCTTATCATTTGCGGGAGGGTATTTTGTCCAAGAAAATGAGCAATCCAATGATGTGAGCGGTTATACGTATCATGGCTCTTTAACAAAACAATTTGAGCACGGTAGTCTGAGCATTGGCGGCAGTGGAGGTTGGAATGAATCTTATCTGGGTGTGGAAAGAAGGGGTTTCACGAGGTACTGGGCGATAAATATGGATACCGAATACCAGATAGCAGATTCGTTAAACATTCATGCCGGTGGTTCTTACAGACATAACAGAGATTTTCGGAATAGGGAATGGTGGAATTGGTCGGGAAATTGTGGTTTGGCATGGGCGTTTTCAAACTGGTCTTCGCTTTCATTGGATTATTCCCACCATGAGGCGATGGATGATGTTGGCATGGCTGAATATCAAGACAACAGAGTTGTATTGTCCATATCGGCAAGCCGGTTGTTTAGATGGTAGAAATCAAGGAGCTAGGAGTCAGGATTCAGAAGTCAGCATTCCAAATTTTTTCTGACCTTTAAGATCTGATCTCCGGTTTCCGACATTCGGTTTTTCGTGCTTTGCTCATAGCGGGACGAAAGTGAGAAAATATTATGGAATCCTTTGATATATCCAAATACCTGACCATGGCCATCAAGAGAAAATGGTTCATCATTATCACCCCCCTTGTCGCAATCCTGATAGGATTGACATATCTCCTGATAACCCCAAAAGTTTATGAGGCCAGAACACTGATCCTTGTGCAGCCCCAGAAAGTCCCCGACAATTTTGTGCGGAATATCGTTTCAAGCACTATGGAAGAAAGGGTGAGGACGATTTCAGAGCAGGTTACAAGTCGAACCAATCTGGAACAGATCATTCGGGAGTATGACTTATATAGTCATTCTGCTGAAAAAAGTTTACTTCTTGAAGAAAAGGTTGAAATAGCGCGGCAGGCCATTCAGATTGAAGTTGTTCGACAAGGACAAGGGGGTTTTTCTATCACATTTGAAGGTCAAGATCCGATCAAAGTCATGAACGTGACCAATGCCTTGGCTTCAAATTTTATTTCCGAGAATCTTAAAATAAGGGAATCTCAGGCCTTGGGAACATCCACATTTCTTGCGGATGAACTTGAATCCGTACGGAATCAACTCATTGAAAAGGAGGAAGAGTTAAAAAGATATCGGGAGCGATATATGGGGGGGTTACCGGAACAGCTTGATACCAACCTGCGTATTCTTGAAAGATTGCAGACCCAGCAGGATCAAAATAAGGATAATCTCAGGGAAGCAGAAAATAGACGAAATGAGATACAGAGGCAAATTGCGGAAACCAGATCCGCATCCTCCGGGGCGGTAAGCCGGCCTGAAGTACAAAGGGCTGAAGCGGATGAACTCAATTCGATGAGAAATGAGCTTGCTGCTCTGCAGGCTCGATATACCGAGAATCATCCGGATGTTATTCGTTTGAAGGAAACCATTGAGAGGCTGGAAAAAAAGAGGATTGAAGTTGTACCTCAACCCACTGATCTTCCCCAGGCGCCGTTGGTGGATAATACCGTTGACCAGACGTTGAGAGGGCAATTGCGAGAGGTTGAACTTGAGATTGAACGTTTACAAAAGGAGATCACCGAGATCAATTCTCGGATGGAATGGTACCAGCGCAAGATAGAAGAAACACCCAAGAGAGAACAGGAATTAATCGGGCTCAACAGAGATTATGAGAACCTGCAAGAACAATATAATTCACTATTAGGTCGAAAATTGGAAGCGGACATGGCCGTTAGCATGGAAATGAAACAAAAGGGAGAACAATTCAGGGTTGTTGATCCGGCAAATATACCGGCTCGTCCCATTGGGCCGGATATGAAAAAGATACTTCTCATGGCGTTTGCCTTAGGATTGGGGTTAGGTGGAGGATTGGCATATTTATTGGAATTCATGGATTCCTCATATAAAGATCCCCATGAGGCAGAGGCAGACCTAAAACTTCCCGTCTTGATCAACCTGCCTTTTCGACACACCGAGGTTGAATTAAAACGCATGAAATGGAAAAGCACCCTCGCATACATATCCGTAAGTGCGGGTTTTGTCGTCTCCGCATTTGGCATCGTTCTCACAGTTAAGGGTCTTGATAAAACGATGGAATATATCAGGAATGTGATGGGGGGGATGTAATTCAATTTTAAACGCCAAAACCCCAATGTCCATTCAAACCATAATAACCAATAGTAAGAAGGACATTATGGAGGAGATGGAAGTCAGGAGATGGAAGTCAGAATGAAAAGAAAGTCCTCTAAAACCTTTCAGGATTTAATTGTGTGGCAAAAGGCACATCAATTTGTCCTGGCAATATATAACCTCAGCAATGATTTCCCCAAGACTGAAATATATGGTCTTACCTAACAAGCAAGAAGAGCCGCGGTTTCCATTCCCGCTAATATTGCTGAGGGTTTTAGGAAGAAAACAAAAATGGATAAAGCTAGGTATATGAATATTGCACAAGCTTCGCTTGAAGAATGTTGATACTATTTGATTTTAGTCAAAGATTTGGATTATGGAGATACAACGCCATTAATGACTCGCCCTGAAGAAGTTAGTAAATTATTAGAAGCTCATCTGCTTCTATCCTGAATTCTATCTCCTAGGTCCTCAATCTTGGATGATAAATGCTGACTTCCGACTTCTGACTCCTGGCTCCTGATTTTCAAATATTGACTTTTGAAATATAAAAGACTTATGTACACCGAATTCTACAATATAAAAGAAAAGCCATTCAACCTTTCTCCATCCTCCCGATTCCTATACCTGGGTGAGATCCATAAGGAGGCGTTGGCTTTTTTAACCTATGGCGTGGTGGAGCGAAAAGGCTTTATCCTTTTAACGGGAGAAGTGGGCACCGGTAAGACCACGATGATCCAGGCCCTTCTTGCCAACATCGATGATGATGTGGAATATGTCTATCTTTCCAATCCCTTGTTTTCCATTAACGATTTTATGGATTATCTGGCCTTCTCAGTGTTTAAAAAAAAGCTTCGTTTTCGATCAAAATCGGATTTTTTGATTCAGTTTGAGGAATACCTGAAGGATCGTTTGAGGCAGCAAAAAATTTTTGTTTTATTGATCGATGAGGCACAAAAACTTTCATATGAATTACTCGAAGAAGTTCGACTGCTTAGTAATATGGAGACCGCGGATGAAAAGCTGATTAACATCTTTCTCGTAGGTCAACCTGAATTGAACGGTATTTTAAGTCAACCAAGATGCAGGCCCCTTTTACAACGTATCAGTATTCGATATCATCTTAAACCCCTTGATCTCGACGGAGCAAGGGAATATATCATGACCCGACTCAAAATAGCCGGTGCGGGGAAAGATCAAAAGATATTCTCAAAAGGTGCCATAAAAGCCATACATAAATATTCCGAAGGGTATCCCAGGGTGATCAATATCCTTGCTGACAATGCGCTCCTCTTAGGTTACTCGAGAGGCAAAAGAGAGCTTTCACCCGAAATGATCAAAGAATGCTATGAGGATCTTCAACTTGAAGCGTCTTTTTTGAAGAGCGGCTTAAAAAAAGAGCCTGAACCGGATGAGTTGATAAGCACGAAACATTCTGTCGTTAATCGGTATTGGATCTGGGCTATTGTTATATTGTTGGTCATTTTCTTACTATCTTTTTATTTGAGTAGACATAGCCGGGATTTTTCTTTTTGGTTTTTTAATGAGCAAAAATATAATACGGCTGAAACACAAGGGGTTCAAGATCAGCAAAAAGAACCCAACATCGAAGGACAACGCTATGAGGATGCCACGTCCGATTCCGCTTTGTTAATAGATCAGGAAATTATTCCCATCACACCTTTGGAAGAAGAAGCCGAATCGCAGGTTAAAGCGGAGAAACCGGCCCATCAATCGGATGAACGACAATCGGTTACCACGTCCGATGATTCAATGCCTAAAAAGGATGAACAGGAGTGGAAAGAAATCATTCTTGTAAAGGAAGGGGACACTATCACCGGATTGACAGCTATGGTCTATGGTGTGGTCAATGAAGAGATCTTGGACCTCATAAAACAAAGTAATCCTGAAATCAATAATATTAATTTTATTGATGTGGGACAAAAAGTTTATTTTCCAAAACGTTCAACATCAAAACCAAATGTTATGGAAACCTATACGGTACATATAGCATCTTTTATACCCCTTGATCATGCTCAGGAGCTTTTTCAGAAATTGATAAGCCAAGGATATGAAGCATATATGATTCCCATAAACGATGCGCAGAAGGGAAAAATATTCAGAATCACTCTGGGTAATTTTCAGAAATGGCAAGATGCACAAGATTATGCGGCATTGATTTTACAAAAAGGTATTTCCGAGTATGCGAAAACCATCCAATTGGAGATGAGGTAAAAGAGAGTAGCCAGTAGCCAGTAGTCAGGAGTCAAAGCTCATAGCGTATAGCGCGGTAAAGCTGGAAGACAGAATAAAGGATAATCATGGGAAAGATATCAGATGCATTAGAAAAGTATAAAAAGGAAAGGGCCGTTAAAACAGAGCCACTTCCTCTTAACAAACCAGCCACATCAAGGGAATTGGAAAAGAATCGGCCTGCCCCGATTGATTTTGTTATGCCGGAGACCTACAGCCCGAAGTTGATCACGTTATCATCCCCTGACTCGTTGGATGCGGAAAATTTTAAGGTGTTAAGGGCTCAAATCTTATTCGCAAAAGATCGCAAAAGACCCCGCCTTATTATGGTAACCAGTGTTTTCCCCGGCGAGGGGAAGACGTTTGTCGCGACTAATCTAGCCGCAAGTATCGCCCAAGGGGTTGATGAATATGTTTTATTACTGGATTGCGATCTGCGTCGTTCAACAGCTCATAAGTTGTTTGGCTTTTCAAACCTGGTCGGGTTAAGTGAATATCTACGTGGGGAAAAAGAGTTGTCCGATTTATTTTTAAAAACCCAAATCAAAAAACTCTCTTTTATACCGGCAGGTAGGCCATCTCCAAATCCGTCAGAATTATTGGCTTCAAACAAAATGAAGACCCTTTTGCATGAAGTAAAAAATCGCTATGATGATCGTCTCGTCATACTGGATACGGCTCCAAGTCAGGTTTTAGCTGAAGCAAATGTTTTATCCCAATATGTTGATGGGATTATTTTTGTTATTCGGGCTCAAAAAACACCTCGTGAAGCGATTCGGAAAGGAATCGAATTGATCGGGAAGGACAAAATATTAGGAATAGTCTTCAACGACTATCAACAGCCTTTTAAAAGTTATGGGCAGTATTATAAAAAATATTATAATTAATTTTTTTCACGGAAAAGATTCAAATGATTCGATTATTTCGCCAATATATTTCACCAAGGAAAATTATCTTTGTCATCGGTGAGGGTATATTAATCTTCTTGGCCGTAACCATGGCCTCCTTCCTGATGCTGTGGGAAAGTATCGGTTTTATGAGTATGCTGGACCTTATATGGCCAAAGGTCCTTTTGATTTCCTGTATAACAATGCTTAGTCTGTATTTTAATGATCTGTATGAATTTAAAAGAACCGACAATGCCATTGATCTGGCCTCCCGGTTGATTCAGGCGATCGGTATTACATCCGTGATCTTGGCTGTTATCTATTTCCTTCGTCCGGATTGGATCATCGGGCGGTGGATATTTTTTATCAACCTTATCATTCTCCTTTTCTTCCTGGTTTCCTGGAGATTTCTTTATTCGATCGTGATTCAACGGCGATTACTTGCCGAGAAGGCCATGATTGTAGGTTCCGGGGATCTTGCAAAAGGTATTTTGAATGAAGTGGAACGTCGAAGGGACCTTAGTTATGATATCAATCTATTCATCACCAATGAAAAAGCGGATATAAAAAAAGTAAAGGGTATCCCTGTTTGTTATGGCTTTGAAAATATTTGTGATTTAGGAGAAAGTGAGAAAATCCATAGTATCATCGTAGCCTTTGATGAAAAACGCGGAATTTTTCCTTATAAAGAGCTTTTAGGGTGTAAAGTCAGAGGTATGAATATTATCGATGGAGAAAGCTTTTACGAGAGAATAACCGGGAAATTGTTGGTGGAAAAGATTAACCCCAGTTGGCTTATTTTTTCCGATGGTTTTAATAAATCAAAAATTTCTAGAATAACAAAAAGGCTGATTGGTTTGACTTTTTCCATTGTATTACTTGTTTTGTTTTCCCCTTTAATGTTTTTAGTCGCAATAGCCATAAAATTGGATTCAAGGGGGCCTGTATTTTTTTCTCAAGAAAGGGTTGGAGAATACGAAATACCATTCACACTCCATAAATTTCGTTCCATGAAAGTAGATGCTGAGAAAGAGAGTGGTCCTGTTTGGGCGACCGAAGATGACCCAAGGGTGACGAGAGTGGGAAAGATTATTCGAAAACTCCGGATTGATGAACTTCCTCAGTTATGGAATGTTTTTCAAGGCGATATGAGTTTTGTCGGACCGCGACCAGAACGCAAATTCTTTGTAGATCAACTGAAAGCGAAAATACCTTATTATCGTGAAAGATTTTCAGTGAAACCCGGTGTAACCGGGTGGGCACAAATTAGATACCCATATGGCGCCTCCGAAGAGGATGCCTTGGAAAAATTGAAATATGATCTTTATTACATTAAAAATATGTCCGCTATGATGGATTTTATCGTTATATTTCATACAATAAAGATTGTTCTGCTCAGCAGGGGATCAAGGTAGGGAAGAGAGACAGAAGATTGAAGTCAGGAGTCAGAAGTCAGGAGACAGGAAAAAAAACAGAAGGAAATGGAAGTCGGGTAGTCAAGTCTGTTATCATTCAAGCAGTAGCTAAACGAAGATTCTGAATATACTGTAAACATCTTCTTAATGGTCTCAAAATAGTATTCACGGTTCGTCGTGCTGAAAAGACATTGGATTCCGGCCTTCACCTGTTTGCGTGCGGGCTGCACAGACAGGCCGGAACGACGGGGGTGTGGTCAATTATGAGATAATTAATAAGTAAACCGTCATACCGGCGAAAGCCGGTATCCAGAAAGCTTTCTCGGCCCCGGTTGAATGTCAATTGAATTCATAAGCCTGTTATAGAAAGCTTATTTCCTACAATAGATAAAATTCAAAAGTAATCAGTTTGTAACCTAAAGGGCGGAGCTGTCTTCTGAATTCTGTTTTTCGATCATCTTGAATCATGGCGAGGTGAAAAGTGGCAGTTGCTTCGAAGGATGATATTATAACTTACCTGAATAATAATAAAATGTTTTTATATGAAAAATTCGGTGTGAGTCGCATAGGCATCTTCGGCAGTTTTGTCAAAAAATTTCAAACCGATCTAAGCGATATTGATTTGATTATCGAAATGGAAGATTCCAGGAAAAATATCCATAGTTTTATGCAACTAAAGAGGTTTTTAGAGAAGGAATTAGCTAGGAAAGTGGATCTTGTATTCGAACAAGCATTAAAACCCGCTGTAAAAGACAAAATAAAAGAGGAAATTGTTTATGTCTGAGAGGAATACAACTCTTTATTGCTTGGACATATTGGATTCTGGCGGAGCAATATTAGAATTTGTAGACGGGATCACTTTTAAACAATTCAGCAATGATCGAAAGACCTCTTCGGCAGTCATTAGAGAGTTCGAAGTCATCGGCGAGGCGATTGGGAAAATTCCGGTTGAATTAAAACAACTTCACTCAAATATTGAATAGCAAGACATAAAAGACTTCAGAAATCTATTGATACATGAGTACTTTGGGATTGATCTGGAGATAGTGTGGAAAATCATCAAGGAAGATTTACCATCCTTGATAGATGCAATAAGGGAAATTTTACACACCAAAGAGGAAGAACCATAAGATACGCCACGTGCTTTGCCTTCGGCTCCGTTAATTTCCATGATTTCTTGGTCAGCTATAGGCGTAAAAAAGGCAACCATGGTGAATTTGTTTATTAGTATTTAAATCAAAGAGGCCTTTGGAAAATTGTCAATTTTGTTCAAGATCAAGGAAGATGAATATTTTGACCGCAGTGATACATTGTAGATATTTCGAGGATAAAAATCTGAAGTCTGACGCCGGTATTGAGTAAAAGGGGCTGTTTTGCAGAGATCTCAAAGAAAGGTAACCTATGACATTCTCAAAAGACATATTAAATATTGACCCAGAGAAAGAAACAAAAAAAATCTGCGAGCGAATGCGTGAGATAATGATATCTCAGCTTAAAAGGCGAGGTATCGTGGTGGGTGTATCAGGGGGTATTGATAGCAGTGTTACGATTGCACTCTCAGCCAAAGCCTTTGGTTCCGATAGAGTCGTCGCACTCCAGATGCCGGAGCGCCATTCCGCGGATGAAACCTTATATTTAAGCGGTTTGGTCGCGGATCATTTTTCCATTCAAAAGCTTCATGAGGATATCAGCCAGATCCTTGAAGCCGTCGGGTTCTATAAGAGGTATGATCACGCAGTCCGTTTGGTTGTTCCGGAATATGGAGAAGGATGGAAATCAAAGATCGTTATACCCAATGTGGTTGAGAAAAGCGGATTTAATATATTCTCCATTGTTGTTCAAAAACCTGATGGATCAATTCTCAAGAAACGTTTACCGTTGAAGGCATATCTGGAAATTGTTGCCGCCACCAATTTTAAGCAACGAACCCGCAAGATGCTCGAATATTATCATGCTGATCGGCTCAACTATGCCGTTGCAGGCACCCCCAATCGACTTGAGTATGATCAGGGATTTTTTGTGAAACTTGGAGATGGTGCGGCAGATATCAAACCCATTGCTCATCTTTATAAATCCCAAGTTTATCAACTCGCTGAATATTTGGATATCCCTGGAGAAATCCAGGAACGTCCACCGACAACCGATACCTATTCGCTTGCTCAAGGTCAGGATGAATTTTATTTTTCTCTTCCTTATGATCAAATGGATCTATGTTTGTACGCAAAAAATAACGACATACCCATAGAAATTGTCGCGAAAGAACTCGGATTGTTTTCCGAACAGGTCCAACGTGTCTACAATGATATTGACACAAAACGCTCCACTACACGCTATCTGCATTTGCCCCCTATGCTGATTGAAGATGTCCCTGAAATCAAGGCACATCCCTAAAACGCTATGCCCTTTGCGCCATGCGCTCAGCGCTATAGATTGTGCGATAAACTTTTTAAAATATGATTGAAGAAAGGTACTTTATCCAATGAACGAAACAAAAGATAAGATCAGGACTTTTATTGTTGATAATTTTCTTTTTGGAAACGAAGAAGGACTAAAGGATGATACATCATTTTTGGATGGAGGAATCATCGATTCCACGGGAATTCTCGAACTGGTGAGTTTCATTGAAGAGACATTTTCCATTTCAGTGGATGATGAGGAATTGATACCTGAAAACCTGGATTCGATCGACAATGTCGTGGCTTATCTTGAAAGAAAAACGGGATAAAGGTGATAGATTCACCGCAGAGGCACAGAGGCCACAAAGTGTTTTTTCTTTTTTGTCTTGCGGAGATATACCGGCAAGGCAAAACCAATCAGCCTACAGTGGTTATGATATGTTGTCTATGGATGTAAAAAATAAGTTCTTATCGGCCAATAGGCCTGAGATTCTTGTCGGATCGGGTCATCTCCCCGATCGGACAAAAAATACTCCCTCTGTGCTCTTCGCGTCTCTAGCAAAGCGGGCGGTGAACAAAGGTTTTTCAAATGAACTTCAGTATGGCTAACCCAACACTCGTTCATCATTTTCTCGAATCAAGCGCCCAAGCTTATCCGGACAAGATCGCCTTGATCCATGAAGACGTCCGCGCTACTTACTCCTATATCAATAACAATGCCAACCAACTTGCTCATTGGCTCATTGATCAAAAAGTAGCCACGGGAGATAGGGTGATTATCATCCTGGAAAATTCTTTGGAGTACGTAATAAGTTATTATGGCATTTTAAAAGCAGGCGCTGTGGTGGTGTCATTAAGCACGGATCTCAAGCCGGATGGTCTGAATCCCTTAATAGCTGAAATGAAGCCGAAGGTCATTATTACAAACCACAGATTCGAGAGGCTTTTACAGGCATGTGATCCATCACTGATCAAGGCTCCAAAAATAATCATTCACAATCCAAAATCAGCGTGGCCCCCAAATGACTATGATATTGTCTCATTTGAAGAAATAATATCGGCCTCACAACCCTTGAACTCGGAGCCCGGAATCTCTGAACCCTTGGTCCATGAAACGAACAATGTTGACAGCAAAGCGTATTTCACCGGGCCTGAATCCTTGAATCCGGACAGCTTATCGTCCATAATCTATACTTCGGGATCGACAGGCAAACCAAAAGGAGTCATGCTGTCACATAAAAACATTGTCTCCAATACATGGTCCATCTGTCAGTATCTAAATATCAATCACAATGATATCCAAATGGTCGTGCTCCCTTTCTTCTATGTCATGGGAAAATCACTGCTCAATACCCATATGGCCGCGGGAGCAACAGTGGTTTTGAATAACAAGTTTGCGTTTCCGGCATCTGTCATTAAGCAAATGGCTGATGAAAATATCACAGCCTTCTCCGGGGTCCCATCTACCTATGCTTATCTTTTACACCGTTCTCCTTTGGCCAAATATCGTGATCATCTTCCTTCACTCCGGTATTGCTCTCAGGCCGGCGGACATATGTCAAAACAAATCAAACAAGAGCTCCGCCAGGTGCTGCCTGAGCATACCGATATCTATATTATGTATGGAGCAACTGAGGCGTCTGCCAGGTTAACATACCTGACACCCGAGCTTTATTTTGAAAAAATGGAATCGATCGGCAAACCCATACCCGGTGTCACAATGAGGATTCTGGGATCGGACGGCAAGGATGCACCACATGGAGAGATAGGGGAACTGGTGGCATCGGGCGCAAATATTATGCAGGGATATTGGAATGACAGTGTTGCTACCAGAAAGGTGCTGGATCAAAATGGTTATCACACAGGAGATATGGGTCACCAAGATAAGGAAGGCTTTTTCTATGTAACAGGCAGAAAGGATAATCTTATCAAGGTAGGCGGTCATCGAATCAATACACAGGAAATCGAAGATGTCTTAATGGAAACGCAAATGGTTACGGAGGCTATCGTCCTTGGGTTTCCGGATAAACTTTTGGGGAATAAATTGATTGCCCTTGTCGCCCCCAAAAATACTGATTTTACCGAAAGCCATATTTTGGGTCAATGCCTGGAGAGGCTTCCCAAGTATAAGCTCCCCAGTGAGATCAAGCTGGTAAAGGCCTTACCCAAAAACCTAAGCGGTAAGATCGACAGATCCAGATGTTTTGCGCTTTGCGCTTAGCGCTTTGAGCCATGCGCTATGGCTAAAAATCGATACCCAAAACGAATCAAAAAAATCCTCGATCATCTTCGACAGCATAAGCCTGAAAGAATCTACCTGTTCGGTTCTTGGGCACGAGGTGAGGAAGATGATTTGAGTGATGTGGATATTGTTGTATGTATGGAGTCGGACGACTCTTTCTTGGATCGAACCAGGAATTTAATGCGAACTTTGCCGGATGATGCGGGATCAATTGATTTGTTGGTGTACACACCAGAAGAGTTACATCAAATGCAGATTGATGGTAATGCTTTTATCGAGATGATTTTAGAAGAAGGAAGCCTTGTTTATGGCCGGGATCAGAAAGAGTGAAGCAAGACGATGGTTTCAGCAGGCAACTTATGATTTAAAAGCATCATCTTGGAATATTGAGGGGGGTTTTTATGATACGACCTGTTTTTTGGCCCAACAGGCAGCTGAAAAAGCCGCTAAATCATTGCTCTATTATCTTGGTTTTCGAAAAAAAGCCCTTTTTACTCATTCCGTGACGGAACTTTTAAGGTCTGCCGGCAGCAATGATCCAATATTTTTAACCTATCAGGAGTATGCAAGGGAGTTGGACCTTCACTATATCCCCTCCCGCTATCCAAATGGCCTTCCCAGTGGTTTCCCCTATCGATTCTATAGTCGGGAAACCGCCGAGCGAGCCTTTGCTGCCGCGACTTGCATTGTAGAAACCATAAGAGATTATTATTCCGTTAGAAATGAGACCGAAATCCTATCAGAGGAAGAACCATAGACCCTCTGCTCTTAGCGCTATGCGTTTTACCCCCTGACTTCTGTTTTTTACACCCTGCGCCATGCGCTAAGCCCTTTACACCTTGGCTTCTGACTTCTGCCATCTGCCTACTCATACCTGTCTGTGTGTCCTTGTGGGTCTGTGGCTAATCTAAAGGAGAGAAACTAATGCCTAATCGCAGTAAAGATTGGTTTTTGCAAGCTGAGCGTGACCTCGATCATGCAAAAGCATCGAAGACTGAAGGCCGTCATGAGTGGTCCTGCTTTGCGGCACAACAATCAGCAGAAAAGGCCGTCAAGGCCCTCCATTTACACCATGGCCAGGAAGCATGGGGGCACGTCATCGCCAGACTTCTTAGGGAGTTGCCAATCGATGTGAACGAAGAGCTGATTGAAAAGGCCAGGGTACTTGACAATTATTATATCCCAACACGATATGCCAACGGCCACCCGGAAGGCCCGCCATTTGAACATTACGGCCATTTACAGAGTGGGGAGTCCATTAAATATGCCGGTGAGATCCTTGAATTCGTCCGTGTTAAAATGGCCTGATCTTAGAACAGTGGATATGGCCATCCGAAAATGGGCAAAGGAGGAACTAAAAAAACATGAAGGCGTTCAATTGTTGGGATACTTTGGCTCCTACGCCCAGGGTAACTGGGGAGTGGGAAGCGATCTCGATATCGTTGCCATACTTTCGAGTTCATCCGAACCATTTGAACGGCGCAATCTCAATTGGGATTTATCAACACTTCCGGTTCCTGCTGAGCTGATTGTCTATACGGAAAAAGAATGGAGGATGCTTAAGTCAGACAATACTCGGTTCGTCCGAATGCTGGCTCAAAAAACTGTATGGATACATGTTGCTGAAAAGGTATGAAACAAAATGATTTGTTACGGAGATTGAAAAAATATTATGCAAGGAATTGATAAGGTTAATGGAATAAGAATAGAATCCATTGCGCCCTAATCGTTGTGCGTTATCTAAGATTTTTCCACATCGTAAACCCAATTATCTAAATTTTTTTTACAGTCAACTTTGACGGTCTCGTAAAGAGTCGGGAAACACCTGTTATTGTTATTCCGGTGAAAACCGGAATCCAGTCTTTTCAAATAGTTATAGGCGCTCTGGACCCCCGGCCGCAGTCTATCCCGTACTCGATACGGGACCGGGGTGACGACTTTTTACGAGTTCGTCAACCTTATCTTTTTTTCAGTGTTATCATTCTTATAGCCTTACTCCTGGCTCCTGACTTTCATTAATTCCTCTGTGTGTGTCTGTGGTTAAAATAAATAAAAAAGGCAATTCAACAATATTAATCACTATTGACGTTGAGGACTGGTTCCAAGTTGAAAATTTCAAACAATACATTCCTTTCTCATCTTGGTCATCTCGTCAATTGCGCGTTGAAGAAAACACCCACCACCTTCTGGATCTCTTCGATTCAATAAAAATAGGATCAAACATCCAGCATCCAAAAGCCACCTTTTTCGTGCTCGGTTGGATTGCACAACGTCTTCCCAATCTGATTCGTGAGATTCATTCTCGTGGTCATGAGGTTGCCTCGCATGGATATGATCATAACCTCTGCACTCAGTGTTTATACGATGAATTGAGAAAGGACCTTACTGACAGTAAAAAGGAGCTGGAAGATATTCTTGGCATAGAGATTTATGGCTACAGGGCGCCCAGTTTTTCAATCAATGAGGATATTTTAAAAACAATTCAAGATTGCGGATATCTGTATGATTCGAGTTACAACTCGTTCGGACTTCATGATCGCTACGGCAAAATTAATCCTAACGCCGATCTGAAACAGGGAATCGCCTATCAGATATCCAATACTCGAGATCCAAAACTCAAAACATTGTTCGAGCTGCCCATAAGTAACCTAGTGTTTTCAATTCAAAAATCAACGTTTAAAACCAAAAATCTAAAATCTACAACCCAAAACCTTATCCTCCCTTGGGGTGGAGGAGGCTATTTCCGTTTAACTCCCTTTTTTTTATTTAAATTAGGTGTCAAACAGATCCTTCGCAAACAGGATACTTATCTATTCTACTTGCATCCTTGGGAGATTGATCCGGAACAACCGCGCGTAAGTAAGGCCCCTTTATTTTATCAGTTTCGCCATTACAGTAATCTAAACAAGACTCATAAAAAATTATTAAACTTTATGACGAGCTTTAAAAGGCACCAATTCATAACATGCAAGCAATACATTACCCAATTAATGAGCACAACATGAATCATTTCTTTCGCGTTTTTGGTGGTGAAAAATAATTTTTATAATGTTCAGAACAAAATGGTTTAGGAAACCACGAAGCACACGAAGAGCACGAAGGTTTATACTATTTATATTTTAACTTAGCGTATCTTTGTGTCTTTGGTGGTGAAAAATAATCTTTATAATGTTCAGAACAAAATGGTTTGGAAAACCACGAAGCACACGAAGAGCACGAAGGTTTATACTATTTATATTTTAACTTCGCGTATCTTTGTGTCCTTGGTGGTGAAAAATGTTCAAAACAATCCAACTAATCAGTGTAATCTGCGGATCAAATAGATAATGTCCATCCTTTCCAAAATAATCTCAGATAAAAAATTTTTCACGGCGATAATCCTTCTGGTCTTAGCCAATGTGATTGTTTATAAAAGCATCGCGCGTGATCCCAGTAATCAATCATTTCATTTTAAGAATGAATTTCCTTCCCACATATCAGATTGGAGCGCAAAGGATGTCTTGTATGATAAAGCTGTTATCGCATCTCTCGATCCTGATGTAACCGTATATAAGACATATTATAAAAACGATCTTTATCCCGTTACATTATTCATAGCCGGTTATCATTCACTTGAAAAAGCGGATCTTTCTCATTCCCCAATTGTTTGTTTTACCGGGCAAGGTTGGGATATCATCGATACCCGAACCAACAAAATATCTATGGCTCTCGATAATGAAATAATTTATTTCAACCAGATGGTTCAAAAAAAGGCTGAAACAACCATGATAACCTTTTTTTGGTACCAAACCAAAACACGTTCTTTCAGTAACAGAGGTCTGCAAAAGTTTTATTTGTTTTTCCAAAGGCTGATTGGGAAGTCAGATTATAATGCCTTTGTGCGTCTTACCGCAACAAACACTCACGATGAATCACTTGAAGAAACGATGCTTCTTTTAATTGATTTTGCAAAAGAATTATACCCGGAGTTAAGGAGACATTTTCTTTGAGCTTCAATCAGGATTTATCTGATTTACGCGCACGAATAGATTCAACGACCCAGTTTAAGATTTTTGTGCTGATTCTTTTGTGTGTTTTATTATTCGCCCCAGTTTTGATTGAGTTGGTACAAACATGGAGCACCAGTCCGGATTATTCCCATGGCTTTTTCGTTATTCCAATTGCTTTGTTTATGCTCTGGCGAAAACGGGATCAGATCTTCACAACCCCTCCTTCCTCATCCTGGATCTGGTTTTCCCTTTCTTTATTGGCTGTTTGTACCTATATAATTGCTTTAATAACCTCTTTTCATTCGCTGACATATTTATCAATGATAATCATCATTTTTTCTCTATTTTTCTTTCTTGCGGGCCTGCAGATCACCAAAATAGTGGCTTTGGCGATCTTATTTCTATTATTTATGTTTCCCATACCCAGTTCTTTGTACATCCTGATCACGAATCCCTTAAAACTGATGATTACAAGCATATCGGCTTGGATTATCCAACTTTTCGGATTTCCGGTTTATCAGGACGGTAATCTTTTATTTTTCGCCAATACTCAGCTTGAAGTAGCCGAGGCATGCAGTGGAATAAGGTCATTATATTCATTTATCATGTTGAGTTGTGTATTCGCCCTACTGTGTAGTCATTTGACCTCAAAGATGATCTTAATCGCCTCAACAATTCCTTTGGCCATATTGGTCAATATCATACGTGTTTCAGGAACAGGAATATTGGCCAATTTTTATGGACCTGAAGTTGCTCAGGGTTTTTTTCATGAATTCACTGGGTTTATTTTGTTTATTATTGGGTTGATTGTTCTTTTCGCCATATATTATCTACTTGAAAACCGTTCCATCCACGGCGGGTCACGCAGATTACACGAATGAAGAATTCAAAGACTTGAAAAAAAACCACGAAGAGCACGAAAAACACGAAGATTGAAATAAGCAATAATGATAGGCATTCAGTTTTTGTAGCTCAAAACCCAACACCAAGAATCCAACCCCCAACTTCATGATGAGATATTTTTTAAACCCTTCGTGTGCTTCGTGATCTTCGTGGTAAAGTTATGTTTTTCTATAAAACTTTGCGTTTTTCGTGATCTTCGTGGTGAATCAACCTTTTAATACTCATCTTACCTAAGGATTTTTATTATGAATTTACGCCTTATCATTACTTTTATAATCATCGTACTTATCATCTTCATATTCATCATGTGGAAAGGATCGAGCATGAGAAAAGATTTATCGTTTCAAGAAATCATTCCACTGGATCAGAGCATCGCGGTGATCAATGCCGGGAATTGGTATACTAAGAATCTGGAGGTATCGCTTTCAGGAGAAAATACCGAAAAGCAGACAAAGTATTATGATAAAAGTGGTCTCTGTTTGTTTCAGGGCCTATCAAATAAACAAGAATATGAAGTAACCATCAAAAGGACTGATATTAAAGGAATGTTGTTGTATAAAAAGCTGAGACAAACCGCAGCGCCTATTGAAAATGGATCGGAATACATCGTGCTTATTGGAGCCTCTGTCGGAAAATCCTGGGAGTTTCCAGAATTACCGAAACGAAAAAATATCGGTGATGGAATTATTTTAGGAAACCGCACAATATATGAATTCGATAAAAGCTCAGCGATTGATTCATTAATAGGTTTGCCGATCCCGGTTTCAGCAGTGATCATCAAGGAGTGCTCCGCTTATTTCCCGAGAGATACAGGGTTAAGTCTTGAACAGATCAAAAAATGGGTCTCCAAGCTTCAGACGAAAAATATCACCCCTGTCTTGGCGACCGTGGTCACGATCACAAAAGAACACGACCAAACTCATCCGGGCAGGTATCAATCGATCTTGGAATTTAATGATATGATCAGGAAGCATGCGGACCAAGAAGGAATACTGGTCCTCGACTTGGAAGAGGCAGTTCGCAATGGCGGTAACGACAGGCACTTGAAACCAGAATATGCACAGCCTGATGGAAATCATTTGGTAAAAAAGGCATATGATGAAGCACTGGATCCTCTTATGGAGGAATTGATTAACAAGTTGGCAAAGTCTGATGGTTAAACCACGAAGAACACGAAGGGACACGAAGAAAAGCGAAGATGCAATTTGATAGGCTTTCAAATAAAGTTATTGGATGTGCTTTGGAAGTCCATAAACATCTTGGCCCTGGTCTTCTTGAATCGACCTATGAACAATGTTTAGTTTATGAACTGAAATTATCCAATATCCCATTTAGCCTTCAACATCCATTACCCATTGAATATAAAGGGGTAAAACTTGATTGTGGTTATCGCATTGATCTCTTTGTAGATAACAATATCATTGTTGAATTGAAAAGCGTGGATAAGATCCTGCCTATACACCAGGCTCAACTTCTCACATATATGAAATTATCCGATATCTCCGTCGGATTGTTGATAAATTTTAACGTAACCCATCTCAAAAATGGTATCAAGCGGATGGTTCTATAAGCCCTCGTGATCTTTGTGTTCTTCGTGTTGAGATTATGTGATTTTCAAACTTCGAGTCCTTCGTGGTGAAGTTATCAGTTTGGAAATAGCCCTTAGAATTCTTCGTGATCTTCGTGGTTTGAATAGTTGTTTTTAAATTAATAATCTTCGTGACCTTCGTGGTGAAACTGTATTTTTATATTTTTAACCTTCAATACCTTCGTGACCTTCGTGGTGAAACTGTATTTTTATA
>JAFGGA010000053.1 GCA_016930835.1 Deltaproteobacteria bacterium | reverse complement strand
TCGTCATTCCGCGGCTTGACCGCGGAATCCAATGTTTGGGTTTTGAAAAAATTTAAATTGTTACATAGATATTTATTAATGATTGTGCATCCATAAACTGACGTCTATGAATGCAAGCCATCAGCAATAAAGGTTCACAGCTTTCAGCCAAAGTCTTTCCAAATTCCCTACTCCTCTCGCGGGGGAAGGGGAGATAAGTGGACGACCATTATAAAGGACTAAACATGACGAGGGAAAGCCTTAAAAATAAAAAAGAGAGGGTCAGACGCATCTACGAGATATTAGATCCCCTTTACACCCGTGAAAAAACGGCCCTTGAATACAGAACCCCTTTTCAACTCCTGATAGCCACCATCCTCTCCGCCCAATGCACGGACAAACAGGTGAATCAGGTGACCAAAACCCTGTTTGAAAAATACAAGAAACCCGAAGATTATCTGAAGGTCCCAGCAGCCGAACTGGAGGAAGATATCCGTCCTACGGGCTTTTTTCGAAACAAGGCCAAATCCGTCAGAGGGTGCAGCCAGGGATTATTGGATTTTTATGGGGGAGAGGTTCCTCAATCCATGGAGGAGATGCTGAAACTTCCTGGTGTGGGTCGAAAGACGGCCAATTGCGTACTGGGTGCCGCTTTTGATGTGCCCGGTGTGGTGGTGGATACCCATGTGAAGCGGTTGGCCCTTCGTTTAGGCCTTACGGAAAACCAGGATCCTGATAAGATTGAAAAAGATATCGGGGAGTTACTTCCTACAGAAAGATGGCGCCGCTTTTCTGATATCCTGATCTATCACGGCAGGGAGGTTTGTAAAGCCAGGAAACCTGATCATGATCAATGTGCGGTAAGGGAATTGTGTCCATCCAAGGGGATCTAGTCGATAAATTTCCAATTACAACAAATGTCATAAAAATTATCCGATCATGCTTATTTCAACGAGATACTGGATGCAGGATTCTTGATACTGGTAAAAAACAAATCTTTTTATGGAAGCAGGTTTCGTAAACCCAATTGCAGCCTGTATCCCGAATCCAGTATCAAGCCTCAAACTCTGCTACTAGAAACGTATGATCCGAAGGTTTTTCGTATGTCCGGGGCTCTTTATCCACCCAGGCCCTAATGGATTTTTGAGCGAGCGGTGGCGTGGCAAGGATATAATCAATACGCCAGCCCATGTTTCGCTTGAAACCGTTGGGAATTCTATAGTCCCAAAAGGTAAAATGGCTTCCATCTGAATGATGTTTTCGGAAAATATCCACCAGGCCCCATTTAAAATATTCCTTTAAAATAGCCTGCTCATCCTCATGAAAACCCACCTGTCCTCGAAGTTCCTCCGGGTCATAGACATCCACGGGTTCGAGGGCCACATTAAAATCACCTGTTAATAGAAGGGGTTGGCCGGAGTCATAATGCCCCTTGATATGAGCCAATAGGTCTTTGAGCCATTGGAGCTTATATTTGAACTTCTCGGTCCCTACGCCAAATCCTTGGGGTACATAGACATTGATGAGAGGAATGCCCTGGAACTTCGCACTGATAAAACGCGCCTGCTCATCTTCTTTGTATAGATTCCTTCTGACTTCTTCCAGAGGAGAATTGCTTGCGATAGCCACACCGTTATATGCCTTCTGCCCCCTGGAAACGATGTGATATCCCACTTCCTCCATCTGATCTACCGGAAAATCCTGATCCTGGACCTTGGTTTCCTGGATGCAGAGGAGATCAGGGCCTTCCCTGATCAACCAATCCTGAATGATTTTCATTCTGGTCCGAATGGAATTGGTGTTGAATGTGGCTACTTTCAATTTTTTATATCCCAAATCATGATGATCTCATAAAAAGCCGGAGATCACGCGTTTTCGTCATTCCGGCCTGCCTGTGCGTGTCCGCACGCAGACAGGTGAAGGCCAGAATCCAGTCTTATTAGATCATTACATGGGCTCTGGATCCCGGCCGCAGGCTATCCCGAACTTGATACGGGACTGGGGTGACGGCTTTTTACGAGTCCGTCGATCATGCTTGTTTAAAAAGGGTTTTTGGGGGTATGGGGATCTCTTTTTCAATCGAAAGAGAGAAACCTGAAATGAAACCTGCCATGAACGTTATTGAAAAACAATAACGTACATAATGAAAAATGTCCAACTGAATCTATTTTGGACACCAATGATCCTGAATATCTCCTAGCAGAATGGCCAGTAGAAATACACACCCTTTTGAAAAGGAAATGATCAATCGATTTTAAACTTATTCACCATTTGCTTGAGTTCTTCAGCCAGTTGGCTCAGATCCTTCGAGCTGAGATTTATCTGGGCACTGCTGTTGGACATCTCTCCCGTGGCCTGGTTGATATCAGAGAGATCCTTTGCGATCTCTGTGGATACCGCGCTGCTTTGAGAAACATTTTCGTTGACCTCTTGAATACCACTCGAAGTATAGGCCACGTTATTGGCGATTTCTTTAGTGGTCACGGACTGTTCTTCAATGGCGGTGGCGATGGTGGTAACGATCTCATTCACTTCATCAATGACCTTTGAGATCTGCTCGATTTCAGAAACGGTCCCGGCCGTAGAATTCTGTATGCCCTCGATTTTTTGTTTGATCTCTTGTGTGGCATCCGCCGTTTGTCTGGCCAGCTCTTTAATCTCGTTGGCCACCACGGCGAATCCTTTTCCCGCTTCTCCGGCCCTAGCCGCCTCGATTGTGGCGTTCAACGCCAGCAGATTGGTCTGCTCGGATATCTCCGTGATGGTCTCCGTGACCTTGCCGATATCCTGAGCCGCGTTTCCAAGCTCATCCACTTTACCAGATGCTTTCTGAGCGCGGCTGACCGCTTCACCGGTGATGGAACGTGCCTTCTCCGAATTCTGGGCGATCTCGTTTATGGTAGAGGTCATCTCCTCCACCGATGAAGCCACAATGTTCACATTGGTCGATGCCTCTTCCATGGCCGCGGCCACAGAATCCATGTTGGAACTCATCTCCTCCACGGCGGCGGCAACCATATTGACCTTGCTGGATACCTGTCCGGTGCCGTCCGATGTCTGCTGAGAAAGTTCCGACAAATCAGAAGATGACTTATTAAGAGAATCGGCCGTCCCAGCAATATTCCGGATCATGGTCTGAAGTTTATCAATAAATTTATTAAATCCTTTTGCCAACTCACCCATCTCGTTTTTACCTTTATCATCAAGGCGGACCGTCAGATCGCCTTCACCCTCCGAAATATCGGTAACCCTATCGACCACGACCTTGATGGGTTGGATAATTAAACGCGTGAGAAACAGACCGACCAACAAGATAATCGTGATACATACAATCGCGATGATGGACATAATTCGCTCCAAGACCTTTACCCCTTTATAGGCCTCTGCTTGATCAATCTTTGATGCAAGGACCCAATCCAGTCCTTCAATGGTCAAAGGATTATACGA
This sequence comes from Deltaproteobacteria bacterium, assembly GCA_016930835.1. Lineage (GTDB taxonomy): Bacteria > Desulfobacterota > DSM-4660 > Desulfatiglandales > HGW-15 > JAFGGA01. The sequence continues at coordinate 36,240 of JAFGGA010000053.1, read as the reverse complement.
GACAAGCTGTTTTTCTCCCTGGTGATCATAGACTTCAGAGTCTGATTGACCTGAAAATGCCTTTTCCAAGTAAGATAATGAAATTTCCTGGCCGATCCTATCGATTGTTTCGTTTTCCCCAGAGACCAGATCAGTAAGAAAGGCCGTCTTTCCGTTTAATTGTCTGGCCAGAAAGGTCTCTCCTGTCTTACCCATTCCTTGACGTCTGTTGGCGATCTGGTTTAAGGAGTCGTTATCCAGTTTGAGGGCGACCACACCAACCACTTCTTTCCCTTCACCTGTATCCAATGATTGGTAGATGGGTCCTAAAAAAAAGAACATATGCTTATCGCCCGAGGGATGGTATGGCTGAAAATCCTGGATAATGACTCCCTTCATCCCGTCATTGAAACCCTTGCCCAGTGCGGTGTCACTCAAGGGACCATCCACGACGTTCTGCCCCAGATCAGATTCCATCTTTGCTGAATAGACGATCTTGCCGTCTTTTTTGATCAGGATTAAATCATAGTAATGATAATCCCTTATATACTCGCCGAACCCGAATTCCTCATCAAAATACTGATATGGCTTTTCCCTAAGCGTACCATCCATGTTGTGGGTCGTTGAAAACTTTTCCAAGGCCAGTGTCACCGTAGGATTCTTGGATAATACGGCAATATCGGTCCGGCATTTTTGAAAATACTCTTCCACCTGGGCCCTCTTGATTTCCTGAACCACTTTGAGCTTATCAAATGCCTGTTCGGAAATAATATCGCTGGATTGAATCAAAGCAGAAATCCCGATGAGAGCGAAAGGGATAATACCGACGGCCAAAAATGAGGATATAAGGATATTACGAATTCGGATGTTTTGAATCATCTGTTTTCTCCTTGCAGATTGGTGTTTTCATGGTTTTCGCAATCTCCCATGAATCATATATCTCCAGCAAAAATAATGCCAGGCAAAATCATATCCTGTATTTATACATTATGTTGTTATCTTGTACTGCAAGGCATGTTTGGATTGAAAGCGAGAAAAATGATCAAAACAAGAATCGATCCGCTGTACAGCCGTATCGTCATTATTTTGACTCATGAAATGATGAAACTGTTCTGCATCGTATCCGCAAATAAAAAAGGCATCTTTTCCCCGATCAAAAAGATGCCTTTGAAGATTTTATCAAGACGTAATTATGGTTTTTTTACATTTTTTGCCACTGGGCCCCTGTCGCTATCCTCCACCTCAAAGTTTACGGTCTCCCCCTCTGAAAGGGTCTTGAAACCAGGCATATCAATGGAAGAATAATGAACGAATATATCCTGTCCGCTCTCCTGCGCAATGAAGCCATACCCTTTCTTGTCACTAAACCACTTTACTGTTCCCTCTGCCAAAACAATGACCTCCTTGAAAAAAAGTTGCTTTCATGGTTCCAATCCCAGGTCGACACCCCGGCATAGGAAACTATCCCCCAGAGCGAAATCAACCCGCGAATAGAGCCGGGCCACAAACTGGTCTGCTATATTAAGGTATAAATATGCCCACAGTCAAGTAAAAAGAAGGTTGTAACAGCAATGATATGCACAGTTCAAAATAGACCCATTTATTTGATCCGACTCCCGGGCCTCGTCTCCGCGTCGGGGATCAAAAGGTGAACGCCGGTTTCGTCCTCGGCCGCTAACACCATTCCTTTGGATTCTACTCCCATGAGTTTGGCTGGCACCAGGTTCGCAACCACCACGACCTGTTTCCCGACAAGATCTTCCGCTGAATAATAGCCAGCTATGCCGGCCACGACCGTACGGTCTTCTCCTATATTCACTTTAAGCCGGATCAGCTTCTTGGATTTGGGAATCGTTTCGGCTTCCTGAATGATCCCGATCCTGAGATCCAGTTTCTGAAATTCTTCGAATGAAATCATTCCTTTATCTTCCGTAACGGTCTCTGTTTCTTGGGTCTTCATGGATTCTTTCTTTCCTTTCATCTCAATTCGGGGGAACAACTGAAAAGACTTTGAAACCTCTTTCGATGCGCCTATTCTCCCCCACTCCCGGATATCATCCAAACGAAGGGCGCCTCCTATCCTTGAAAAACCCAAAGCGCCTTGGATCTTCTCGGCGGATGACGGCATAAAAGGCCAAATAAGCACAGAAATGATGCGTAAGGATTCAACAATATGGACCATGACCGTGGCCAATCGGTCCCTATCGGCCTTGGCTAGTTCCCACGGCGCCATAGAATCAATATATTTATTCACCTGACCGATCACGTCCCAAACGGCCATAAGGGCCTTATGAAAACCGAGATCCACCATAAAGCCTGCATAGAGATCGATCATATTTAACGAGGCCTCCTTCAATCTGTTATCCGGCTCCTCGGGAGGGCCCGGGTCGGGAACCGTCCCCTGGAAGTATTTCTGGACCATCGTCAGACTTCTACTCACCAGGTTCCCCAGGTCATTGGCCAGATCCGCGTTGATTCTGGCCACCAGGGCCTCCTCGCTGAATTCCGAGTCCAACCCGAAAACCATGTCGCGCAACAAAAAGTAACGGAATGCATCGAGTCCGTATATCCCGGCCAAGTCCAGAGGTTTGACCACATTCCCGAGGCTTTTGGACATCTTCCCCTCGTTGATATTCCAGTACCCATGGACATTGAGATGTTGATAGGGCTCGATACCGGCCGATTTGAGCATACAAGGCCAATAGATGCCGTGCGGTTTAAGGATATCTTTGGCAATGACATGCTGGGCCACGGGCCAGAATGTTTGAAATAATTTGCCATCGGGAAACTGAAGGGCGGAGATATAATTGATCAAGGCGTCAAACCAAACATAGGTCACATAATTTTCATCAAAGGGTAAGGTGATGCCCCATCGAAGTCTTGACTTGGGACGGGAAATGCAGAGGTCTTCCAGAGGCTCACTTAAAAAGGATAAGACCTCGTTTTTGTATCGCTTGGGCCTGATAAAATCCGGATGCTTATGGATGTGATCAATCAACCATTGCTGGTATCGGCTCATACGAAAAAAATAATTGGATTCACGGATCATTTGAGGTTCGGTCAAATGGTCGGGGCATTTCCCGCCGACCAACTCCCTCTCCGTGTAGAACCGCTCGCAGCCGAAGCAATAGCGGCCCTCATATTCACTAAAATAGATGTCACCTTTATCCTTTACCATGGTAAGGATTTGCGCGACTGTTTCCCGATGGGCCTGATCCGTGGTCCGAATGAAATAATCATTGGTGATATTGAGTTTGGGCCAGAGTGCCCTGAACATGGCGCTGATGCGATCAACATATTCGGATGGAGATTGTCCTTCCTTTTCGGCGGCGGCAACGATCTTATCGCCGTGCTCATCCGTACCTGTAAGAAAAAAGGTCTCCGAACCGCCAAGTCCGTAAAACCGATTCAGGACGTCCGCGACAATGGTCGTATAAGCGTGCCCGATATGGGGCTCTGCATTGACATAATAGATAGGGGTGGTGACATAGAACCGTTTATTCACTGTTTATATAAGACTCCTTTCAGGTATCACTAACATGTAATGATCTTTCTTGGAATGCTCCCCAATGGATGGTCATATCACTTCAACCATGAATATCCCGAAACGGGATCTCGATCTCCTCATTATCTTCAAACACTACGGTGACGGTCTCGCGCAAGAGGTTCTGACGGACAACCTTTCCCTCACCCTTTTCGGTCTTTATCGTCTTGCCTATCTTGGGAAGATCTTTTCTGAGTTGCTCATAATACTCATGTTCGAACGTCAGGCAACACATCAACCTGCCGCACATACCGGAAATCTTGGATGGATTTAAAGAAATATTCTGCTTTTTGGCCATACGAATGGAGACCGGCTCGAATGTATTTAAAAAAGACGTACAACAAAGTTGACGACCACATGTCCCAAGGCCTCCCACCATCTTGGCCTGATGACGCACACCGATTTGTCTCATCTCCACCCGTGTACGAAATTTCTGAACCAGATCCTTGACCAATTCCCGAAAGTCGACCCTTCCATCCGCGGTAAAATAGACAATGATCTTACTCCCGTCAAATAAACGGGATGCGGATACGATGCACATGGCCAAGGATTTTTCTTTGATCTTTTCATCACAAAAAACAATGATCTCTTTTTCAGAATCGCATTTCTTTTCATAGCGCTCCGTGTCTTTCTTGGTCGCGATCCGTTGGACTTTTTTAAGAGGTCTTTCTGGTGAATCATCATCAGGCACCTTGGGCTCGATACAAACCACACCGAAGGCCTGACCTTGCTCGGTGTTAACAATAACTTTATCATTTTTTTTGAGGACAAAGTGACCGGAGTCAAAATGATAGACCTTGCCATGTTCTTCCAATCGTATTCCAACAATCTTTCGCATAGTTATATGAGACACTTCCTGAGGTTTAGCACCAAATTTTCCATCATGAGATCAAGATTACGGGCCCCCCTTAAATCCTTTTGGGCCTGATCCAGCAGGAAAAAACCATTTATCAGATTTTCAAGCCCCAAATGATGGGCGGTTTTATTGATATTGCGGGAAAAATCAAGATTGAACAAGGCCTCCGTCCAACCGACCTTGACGACAATCAAATCCCTCAACCAACTCTTCCATAGGCCGAACAGATTGAATAGATCCTTTCCCTTTTCATCTGTTTTGGCCTTCTTGGCTTCACGGGTCAACATCAAGGCCATATCCAAGGCATCTTCGGCCGGGATCGAGGGCAATTGAATAAGACCGACAATGGCCTCCTCCCGCTTTTGCAGAAAATCACCTTCCCACGAGTCAATGGCCTGGCCGAGACTACCTTCCGAAATATTCGCCAATAATAACGCGCTCTCCTCATCAATATCCGTTTCAGTCATAAGAAGTTCCTTAATCACAACCCTTGTCAGTGGTCGAAAAGGAATCTTTTGGCATCTGGATATGATGGTCCCAAGAAGGTCTAAAGGCTCTGTGACCTTTAGAATCAAGATATTTCCGGGTGGAGGTTCTTCCAGTGTCTTTAAAAAAGCGTTTGCCGCTTCAGCCGTCATCGTTTCAGCCTGATGAATGATACTTACCCGATAAGGTCCAGTCACCGGTTTGAAACACAGATTACGGTTCAATTCCCTTATCTGATCGATCTTAATATTCTGATTATCCGGCTCTATGGAGATGAGATCCGGGAAGTTCCCATTCATAACCTGCTTGCACGCACGACAACCACCACAACCTTCTTCATTTATAGGCTCACGACAATTCAAAGCTTGGGCCAGGGCCAGGGCAGTCGTTGTTTTACCCACTCCCGGAATACCCGTAAAAAGATAGGCATGGGGTATCTTGCCACCGGCAATGACCTGTTTGAGAAACCGGATCGCTCTCTCCTGACCTCTTATCTGTGAAAATGATTTAAATGTCATAATGGTTATTAACCAAATAGGGTGTCAAAACCCGAAATATTTCCTCCTCCACCCTATCCTCCGTCAAGGCAGCATCGATGATCACAAACCGTTTATCTTCTTTCGAGGCCAATTCAAGGTAACCTCTTCGGACGACCCTATGAAAAGCCAGTCTTTCCTGCTCAAATCGATCCTGACCCTTTTGGGCATGATCTCTGTTTCGCGTGCGGGCACGCTCCAACCCTATCTCCACGGGGCAATCCAACAGGAAGGTCAGATCCGGCCGAATCCCCCGGGTAACCGCATCATTCAGGGTTCGAATCAATACCATATCCATCCCCCTGGCAAAGCCTTGATAGGCAACGGTGGCATCACAGAATCGATCGCACAAAACCCATTGTCCTTTATCCAATGCGGGCTTAATGACCTCCTCAACATGTTGGGCGCGGTCAGCCTCATATAAAATAAGTTCCGCCAGGGGGGACAGATTTTTATGATTCGAGTCCAAGAGAATCCGACGAATGGTGTGGCCTATGGTTGTCCCGCCTGGCTCCAATGTCCGCATTAGGGGGATGTTCTTTCGGCGCAGTCCATTTTCCAGCCGTTTTATCTGGGTCGTTTTACCGCAACCCTCTATCCCTTCAAAAGTAATAAACAATTTAACCTCCGGCTTTTCCCGATCCTCATGATCGCGCACTGAGTATATAGAAAAAGGCATTGATAATCAAGGTGCGAATGCGCCAATGAGCCGGCAATGGAACCTGGTTGCTTCTACATGGATTGATATTATTCTTGATATTTTATTAAAAAATGTTATAGACTAAGCTAAAATTCTTTTCTGATCACCTCAAAGGAGATTTATTCAACTCATTTTCAATGAACCCATTAAAGTCCCTCGATCCCTATTTTATGGTTTAATTTTTGTTGCTCATTTGAAGAACAGCATCAGTAAATTCACCTATACGGAGAACAGCCATGATTAAAAATTTTACCATCAGGACCAAACTTTTGGTATCTTTTTTAGCCGCTGGTATCATTCCCTTCGCCATCATAGGGATCACCTCTTTGAGCACGGCTCGAGATGTCCTCTCGAAACAGGCATTTGAAAAACTCAAAACTTCCCAGGAAATTAAGAAGGCCCAGGTCGAAGATTTTTTTAAAAAATGCCGGAGTGATTTAAGGGTATTATCACTCAATCCCGGTTTGGCGGAGGCTATTAAATGGTTCTCCCTTTCGTTTGATAGCGAAGGAAACCTTAATAATGATGCCTATACTTTTTCAGCGGAGAAGTACGGGAAGTCTCTGGGGCAGTTTATTGATGAGTACGGATATTACGATCTTATGCTCATTTCCAGGGAAGGGCGGATCGTATACGGTTACAAGGGTGAATCCGACCTGGGGAAAAACGTCCTGAGCGGATCATTAAAGGATAGCGCCCTCGGGAAAAGTTTCTCTGATGCATTAAAGGATCTCGTCATACAAGACTTTGAGCGATATGCTCCCTCCAAAAACCAATACATCTCATTCCTGCTGACCCCCTATTACAATGTTTTGGAAGAATCTGCCACCGCAACGACCGGTACCAATGAAGCCCAAGCGGTTATCGCCCTCAAACTTAACGTCAACCCCGTCAACACAATCGTGCAAAGAAGTGAAGGTATGGGGGAAACAGGTGGGACTTACCTTGTGGGGCAATCAGGAACAAAGACCTCGTTTCGTTCCGACCTCCCCTCACGAACCTTAGATAAAAACATCTTTCAATTAGGTCAAGAGGCCTCATTTTCTTTCTTAAATGACGCCTTTTCCGGTCAATCGGGATCGGGGATCTTTGAGCATGACGGCACCAGCCAGCTGACCATCTATGATCTCTTAAACATAGATGGTCTGAATTGGGTCATTGTCTCCAAAATAGACAAAACAGAGGCCTTTCATGCGGTGAATCGGTTGACATGGATTATGACGATTATCGGTGTAATCGTTTTTATTGTCATCCTGAGCATCGGCATCCTCTTTACACGTTCCATTATCACCCCTATTAAAGTGGTTGTGGATCGAATCAAGGATATCGCCGAAGGCGAAGGGGACCTCACCGCCAGGCTGGATGTCAAGACCCGAGATGAGATCGGAGAGTTGGCCCGGTGGTTTAACACATTCATTGATAAGCTCCAGGCCATGCTCCGGTACATTGCAGAAAATGCTCAGACCCTGAATCGATCATCTATTGATTTGTCCAATCTTTCTCAACAGATGTCGGAAGGGGCGGACCAACTGTCTAACAAATCCAATACCGTGGCCTCGGCCGGCGAAGAGATGAGTACCAACATGGACTCCGTGGCGGCCGCCATGGAGGAGGCCGCGACCAATGTCAGCCTGGTGGCGGCATCGGCCGAAGAAATGACCTCAACCATCAATGAAATCGCCCGAAACTCGGAGAATGCCCGCACCATTACCAATGAGGCCGTCACACGATCCCAGAGTGTTTCTTCAAAGGTGGATGAACTGGGGACATCGGCCCAAGATATCGGCAAGGTCACGGAGACCATCACGGAGATCTCCGAACAGACCAATCTTTTGGCTTTGAACGCCACCATTGAGGCGGCTAGGGCAGGAGAAGCGGGAAAAGGATTCGCCGTGGTGGCCAATGAGATCAAGGAACTGGCCCGGCAAACGGCTGAGGCCACACAAGAGATTAAGTCCCGCATTGAGGGGATTCAAACCTCCACATCCGGGACCGTATCGGAGATCGGTCAGATCTCAAAGGTCATCAACGAGATCAATGAAATCGTATCCACCATTGCCACTGCCGTGGAGGAACAATCCGTGACCACCAAAGAAATCGCCAATAATGTGGCTCAGGCTTCCAGAGGAATTCAGGAAGTCAATGAAAATGTTTCTCAGAGCAGTTTAGTCGCCACGGAGATTGCCAAAGACATCAGCGATGTCAACCAGGCGGCCGGAGAGATGTCCAACAACAGCTCCCAGATAAACCTAAGTTCCAAGGAACTCAATAATCTGGCTGAACGATTGAAAAGCCTGGTCGACAAATTTAGGGTATAATATTCCTTAACCTGCAAGAATACGCCATTCCTTGACTGATGGAAAAAGCGATCTATTGGTATGGGGGATAAATCTAGCCGCGCTAAAATGGTTCATAAATTCCTGGTTTACATTCAGCTCGATGTAGGTTATCCGATCCCTGATCTCGTACGCCTTTTGCCGTGCCTTTGAGGATAATAGAGCCATGCATGCGCCTTCCAACGATGTATTTCCAAGAGGGACATAGGTTTGAATCGGTAAATCCGGGAGCATCCCCAAGGTGATGGCAGACCTGGGATCAATATAAGCCCCGAACGTGCCGGCGATATAAAACCGGCTTAAATCCTTCAGCGATATGGAGACCATATCGGCAATGGTCGTCAGGATTGTATACATAGCCGCCTTCGAGCGCAGCAATGAATCAATATCCGGTTGACTAAGGGTCAGGGCCTTGCCCGTTCCTGATTCAGACTCTGTAACAACCACCAGGTGTTCAATCCCATCCATAACCACCAGTCGTTTTCCGCATTGATCCGGGACATACTTCCCGCGCATATCAATCATATTCGCGAGGAAAAGAAAAGCGACCAAATCAATCAGCCCCGAGCCACATATCCCGATGGGGGGTTTATGATCAATGGTCCGGATCTGAAACGCCTTTGATCGGGGCTCGATCATGAACTTATCGATCACCCCTGGTGCGGCCTGCATCCCCATGCTTGCGACCCCTCCTTCCAGCGCGGGACCAGCCGCACCGGCACAGGCCATGAGCCACTCGTCATTCCCCAGGACCACTTCCGCATTGGTTCCCACATCAACCAAAATAGACGGCTCTTTTTGTTGATAAAGCCCCGATGCCAAGACACCCGCGATGAGGTCACCACCCAGATAACTACCAACACCGGGCATGATCAAAACAGGCGCTCGTTCCATCACGCCCAACCCCGACTCTTTCGCCGTTAACAGGCCAGGATTGTTCAAAACCGGGATGTAAGGCTCCCGGCATATCCAATAAGGATCCAAACCCAGAAAAAGGTGCGTCATGGTGGTATTTCCCGCAACGGCCGCCCCCACGATGGATGAGACGTCGACATCGTGCGTCTTGCAAAGCCCGATGATCTTCTGATTGAGTCTTTCTATTAAGACACCCTGTAAGCGTTCAAGACCTGATGGCTCTCGAGTAAAGTGTATACGAGTCAGGATATCCGTTCCGATCTCCACCTGCGGGTTTAAAAAGGTTGTCTCACCCAAGGCCTTGCCAGTGAGCAGATCCAAAAGCCGTATGACGATGGTGGATGTACCCAGATCAACGGCCAGCCCGCATATCAAGGCGTCTGGCCGCGCCGATGAGATATTTGTCAATTGCCAGACATCATCTTCTTCAAATAGGACACAATGCACGTCATAGTTGGATTCTCTTAAAAGATGCGGGAGCCGCTTGATCAGGGAAAGATTGATATGGACCTTTTCAGTTTTTAACGACTTCTTGACACCCTTGATAAGACGATCCGTATCAGCTGTGTTATCCTTTAAGCTGGGAGGGGTCAATTTCAGGTCAACCTTTTTAATCCACGGCTCATGATCAAACAAGGAGGTCATCATAAAATATCCTTTTCAATTCTGTCTTTAAAACAAGAATAATGGCGAAAAGGTTGTCTCGTCAAGAAGGATTCCTTGGGATCATGATTTGACATAAAATACCATTTCACATATACTTGCTTTAATAAAAATAAATATATCTTAACCTTATACACAAAGGTTGTATCACATGGGTGCCTCCAAACTCCCCGGCATTTTTTTTAAACCATTCACGCGAGCCTTTTTGATCACCATATTATTTATTTTTTTTATCTTCCTTCCGAATCCTCTCCGCGCCGATTCGGCGATGTACGGCATCCAGATTGATGAATATAAAGATCCAAAAGGTGCTGAGGACCGGGTTAACAGCCTCAAACAACTCGGACACGATGCCTTTTATCGATGCGAAACGACGGAATCCGGTGAGATGACTTGCCGGGTCTTTGTGGATCAATTCGAAACCCGGACAGAAGCGGAAGAAGAAGCGGCATTTTTAAAGAAACTGGACCTTATCGAGGATTTCGCCATTTTTGTAATAATTGACAAACCCCCTGAAAAAAAGCCCGCGACCAAGCCTCCGCCAGTGAGTCCTTCAAAAAATCCATCGGATAAATATTACATTCAGGTGGGGTCATTTCGAATAAAAATCAATGCTGATAGCCTGATCCATCGCCTGGAAAAAGCCGGATATAAGGCCTCCATGAAATATGAAGCGGTAAACGGAAAAGGAAATTATTATCGGGTTTATATCTCAGGGTATGCATCCGATAAGGATGCTCAAAATGCCGCCCAAGCCTTGAAAAAATCCGGCATCATTTCAGGCTATGTCATTAAAGCAGGGGATGAACCATCTTTTCCGTCCCCACAAATCCCCGTAGACATAACCATGAGGGATAACTTTTTCTTACATATCGGGTCCTACCAGGACCTAAACAATGCTGAAAAAATAGTTGAAGCGATTCAGGGGCAAGGACATAAAGCCTTCTTCATAATTGAAGAATTATCCGATGGGATTTGGTTCCGCGTCTATGCGGGCGGTCTTGAAAGTGAAAACGCGGCTCGGCGACTTGGCACTGAGCTTCAAGAAAAAGGGCTCATATCGTATTATACAATCATTGGCATCAAGTAAAATTTTTGGATCATCTCCAATCTTGTCCATCCTCCGCGGTGCCAGCTACGGAGCACGGGTTGGTCGATCATAAGGATTCCAGGTGTTGAGGTCTCCAGGATTCAAGTCAGATGTTCAAAGGCTTGATCGCGGAATCCAGTCGTTTATATTTTGTGAAAATAGCTGAAGTGTTACCAAAAAATAATAGCCAACCCCAATATTTTGTGTTAAGGAGGATGCTCTGAAATCGCTTGTTGAGATATTATTTTAAAGCTTTATGCATGGATAAATATTCGTTATAGGGGGTTGATGATGGATATAAGCCGAATGCTCGGGATCGGGATTGTGATGATTATCCCCGGATTCGTGGGCAGTGGTCTTCTCTGGAATATCTTTGGTAGCTGGTTGGCCGTCTTACTCTGGGTTGCTGTCACGGCTGCGATTTATGGGGGCATCCTATTTAAAGTATCTTCAAGTTATGGAGATGACGCCCATTAGAAACACCAACCCAGGCTTGTCCGGAAACGGTTTTTGGGGGCGTACGGGGATCTGTTTTCAAGTTCACCGCTCAAGAGCCGGATTCCGTTTATTTTGGATGCCAGTGCGCCCGACTCGTGATTCAATCAAAATTCGATCACGTATTTGTTAATAAGACGAAATTTCTTTTCATGTTTTCACGCTAAAAGAGTTCCCGCGGTCCGTTTATTGCTTCTGTTCAAAACTGGATTTGTATTTGAAAAAGGAAAAATCGCGCATTCCTCGTGAATATAAGAGAGGAAGGAAAATATCATGCTGGACAAGCCCGGAAAGATTGAACATTATGAAAAACGATTTGGAATCATCGCCGTTGAAAGGGGTTTCGTCACCCCTGAAAATCTAATTGAAGCCATGAAAATCCAAGTAAAAGAAGACATCGATCTCCATACCCATCGGTTGGTCGGCGAAATTTTATTGGATCGGGGCTATATTACAGCCATTCAAATCCAGGAAGTTCTGGACGCTATTTTTAGAGAATAACCTTTTGTTTCCCATCACCTGTTTTTTCCCATGAGCCTCATCAACGTTGTCAACCTAACACTTACCTTTGGAAGAAAAGAGATCTTCAGCAGTATCGGTTTCCAGGTGGAAGAAGGAGACCACATGGGACTTGTGGGGCCGAACGGTTCAGGTAAAACCAGTCTACTCCGACTCCTCGCGCAAGAGATATCCCCCGATAGTGGGGAGGTCCGGCTAAAACGAGGAGCGCGAATTGGATATCTGCCGCAGGATATCAGTGAAAGACTCACCGGACCGCTTCTCCCCGCCGTTCTCCAATCGATCCCGGGGCGTCAATCGCTAAAGGAGGAGATCAACCACATCGAAGGCGCCCTCAAAGAAAGTCTCCCGCAACAAAAGCAAGAAGCGATGGCCGCCCGTTTGACCGAGCTTCACCATGATATGAATGCCATGGATATCCAGTTCCCCGCGCACAAGGCTGAAAAGATTCTAGAAGGGCTCGGATTTCGGTCCGATGACTTTACAAGACAAGTGGAGTCCTTAAGTGGAGGTTGGCGCATGAGGGCCGCTTTAGGATCTATCTTATACCAAAATCCGGATCTGCTTCTTCTGGATGAGCCGACCAATTACCTGGACATTCCATCCGTTCGTTGGCTCGAGACGTTTCTCAGAGAATTAAGGGGGGCGCTCATTCTTGTATGTCATGATAGAGACTTCCTTAACCGGCATATCGAGCGCTTGATCAGCTTTGAACCCGAAGGTATGAGACATTATAAGGGGAACTATAATCAATACCTGAAGGCACGGGAAGAGGATGTGAAGACCCAGGAGGGGAAGGCCCGAAACCAAGAGCAAAAAATAAAAGAGGCCAAGAAGTTTATCGATAGATTCCGGGCCAAGGCTACCAAAGCCAGGCAGGCCCAAAGCAAGATAAAATTGTTGAAAAAGATTGAACTAGTTGAGACCCAGCGTAAGGAAAAGTCTATCCGTTTTTCTTTCCCTGAAGTGCCACGAAGCGGCCGGGTTGTCATTGCCTTGGAAGGGCTCTCGAAGGCATACACAAACAATACCCTTTATCAAAACATCAACCTGACTGTCATGAGGGGCGAAAAAGTCGCTGTGATCGGCCCAAACGGTTTCGGCAAGACCACTCTACTGAGGATGGTGGCCCATGAAATCCCCCCGGACCAGGGTAAAATCACGCTAGGGTATAATGTCTCCTTGGCCTATTATGCCCAGCATCATTCAGAGATGTTAAATCCCAATAACAGCATTATCGAGGAAGTTTACCAGGTTGTACCCCATGAGAGCATCGGTTTCGTGCGCTCCATATGCGGAGCCTTCCTGTTTTCCGGTGATGATGTGGATAAACCCTTAAAGGTCCTCTCAGGTGGGGAAAAAGCGCGGGTATGCTTGGCAAAGATGTTGATCAAGCCCGGTAACCTGATCCTCATGGATGAACCCACCAATCACCTGGATCTCATCTCATCGGAGATACTCATCAATGCTTTGGAAAAGTATAACGGTACCCTCCTGTTTGTCTCACATAATCAATCTTTCATCAATAGACTGGCCACAAAGATATGGGATATCCGGGACAAGGGGATAGTTGAATATCATGGCACCCTTTATGAATATTATGATCACCTGACAAGACTGGATTCTCCCCCCTTGCATACTCCTCCTCAAACAAATGATGTAAAGATTCCAACAGACGCCGCTACTCAAAAGATCAAAGACAATAAAAAGGCCCTTAGAAAAGAAAAGGCCCAGCAACGGACTCTTGTCCAATCCTCACTCAAACCTGTAAAAGATCGTTTATCCCGTCTGGAAGATAGAATCGCTTACCTGGAAAATAGGGAAAAAAAGATCTCCGAAATCCTTTCAGACCCGGATATCTTTAAGGACAACACCAAAAGCGTGCCCCTCTTATCTGAATATCGTGAGATAAGACAAGAACTTGAAGAATCAATGCGGGAATGGGAAGAAAAACAGCATGAAATGGAGAAGATCCAGGATGAACTCCGGGACCAAGATATCGGTTAGATCTTCATAACAATCTTACCCTTTGGTTCCTTGACAAACTCCCCGATAATACAGGCCTCCTGTAAACCCGCTTTTTTTAGGGTTTCCACAAGGGTCTCCGCTTGTTCCGGTCTGACTGCCGCAAGGAGACCACCGGATGTCTGGGGGTCGAATAATATATCCCTCATGGCAGGCTCTAATTTTTCGAAACCTACAATCAGGTTTCCCCGGAAATCCAGGTTCCTACGTGCACCGGCCGGTACAATCCCCATCCGGGCGAAGCTTAATGTCTCCCGGATCAATGGAATCTCTTCGGGATCGATCACCAGACCCACAACCTGATCATTGATCATCTCACAGGCATGACCCAAGAGCCCAAAGCCCGTCACATCGGTACATGCCGAAATATCAAAGGATAGAAATGCATCCGCCGCCGCCCTGTTCAGTGCGGCCATGATGCGGGTCACTTCATCTATCAAGCCTTTATCCGCCAAATTTCCTTTGATGGCCGTATTGATAATCCCCGTCCCGATGGGTTTGGTCAGTACCAGATAGTCACCTGGTCGGGCGCCTCGATTGGCCAGGATGCGATCTGGATGAACCGTCCCTAATACGGACAAACCGTATTTAAATTCATCGTCCTCCACGCTGTGGCCGCCCACCAACAAGGCCCCCGCTTCCTTGATCTTGTCCAGGCCCCCCTTTAAGGTCTCTTGGAGAACGGATATATCCAAATTTTTTATGGGGAAACAGATGATATTCATGGCAGTCAGAGGTTTCCCTCCCATGGCATATACATCACTCAACGCGTTGGCGGCCGCGATCTGACCGAACGTATAAGGATCATCCACGATCGGGGTAAAAAAATCCACCGTTTGGATGACGGCAAGGTCCTCCCGCAACCGAAACACCCCGGCATCATCAAATGTGTCCAGGCCTATTAAAAGGTCAGGATGTTTCGGGACATCCAGGCCGCATAACGCCTTATCCAGGTCCCCCGGACCCAGCTTGGAAGCTCACCCCGATCCCCGAACCGTTTGGGTGAGACGTTTTGAATCATTTTCGGGCATAAGTTAACCTTTCTTGGCAGCCTATTTATCACGGAAAAATGAAATTCCCGAGGCACAAGAGAATTATTTCATTCATCGGTTTGAATCAATATCAAATCCACTTTAAATAGTAAAGGATTCCGACTATCATAAAAACCTACTGGAAATATGAAAGCCGAATATGATATGTGTTGTTAAATAGGTATGATGTACACAGTATCAGATTGATGAAAGGGATCCAAGGGGTCCAGGGTCCGAGGATTCGAGCGGAATGTTTAACACCTTGTTCCGCTCGGCCCCGCCGCACGGATTCGCTGAGAGAAAACACTTATCGAAGATTTCGCGGTTTTTAGCGAGGAGCCCCCGAACCCTCGAATCCTTGTATCCTTTCTTCCAACTGGCAAAAAAAGTGAATAATAAGACACAGCTTGGGTCAAAATAAAAGATCGCAAGGAAAGCCGTGAACCTTTCCGACTATGTCCATACATTAAAAAATCACATGGATTTCGGTCCGGCCTTTATCCACCACCGATATGTGCCTCCCCATGCCCCTCAATACGGTCCCGAGATAAAACTAAATACCGAGATCCGGCGGATACTTGAAATGTCGGAGATCCGTCAATTCTACAGGCACCAGACCGAAGCGATACAATATATCCGACAAGGTGAACATGTAATCATCGCCACTCCTACGGCAAGCGGTAAAAGCATGATCTACAACCTGACGGTTATGGAAGCGCTTTTACAAAATAGATCATCCAAGGCCCTTTATCTGTTTCCCTTAAAGGCCCTTGAACAGGACCAGTTTAAAACCCTTTCCTTTTTCATCAATGGGCTTGGGAAACAAAAGGATATTTCAATCAATATCTATGACGGTGATACCACGCCCTATATGCGCACAAAGATACGAAACCACGTTCCCCAGATCCTCTTCACCAACCCCGACATGCTTCACCGGGGGATCATGGCCTATCACCACAAATGGCAAAAGTTCTTTGAAACCCTAAGCTTTGTGATTATTGACGAGGTCCATACCTACAGGGGTATCTTCGGATCTCACATGAACCAGGTCATCAAACGACTCAAGCGAATATGCGCTTTCCATGGTTCAAAACCCCGATTTGTCCTCTTATCCGCAACGGTTCAAAACCCGAAAGAGTTCGGTGAAACCCTTATTGATGAAACACTCCGGATCATTGATACCAGCGGTTCCCCAAGGGCCGGTCAACATGTCGTCTTTCTGAATCCGACCATAAGCCCGAATTTTTCCGCGGCCAGGCTATTTGCCCATTGCATACAGTCCGGTTTCAGGACCATCGCCTTTACCCAATCCAGAAAAGAGACCGAGCTCATCCACCTCTGGGTCTCTCAGCTCTCTTCGTGCCTTGGGAAAAAGGTCAGTTCCTACAGAGCCGGCTTCATGCCCGGGGAACGACGGGAGATCGAAAATAGGCTATCCAGCGGCGATCTTATGGGCGTGGTCTCCACCAGTGCCCTGGAAATGGGAATCGACATCGGGTATCTGGATATCTGCCTGCTCGTTGGATATCCGGGGACCATTATCAACACATGGCAACGCAGCGGGCGGGTGGGCCGGTCGGGTAGGGAATCCATGATCATCCTGATCGCAAAACCCGATGCCTTGGATCAATACTTCATGCGCCACCCGGATGACCTTTTTGATCGTTCGTACGAGGCCGCCATCCTGGACCCCCACAACCCGTACGTGGTCAAGGCCCACCTGCCATGCGCCGCGGATGAAGAGCCCATCACCCTTCAAGACGAACGATTCTGGCCCAAAGACCTGACTGTTCATCTCAAGGATCTCGAAAAGGAAGGAAAACTCGTTCGTTCCGCGGACGGAGATCCCACGTGGTACTCTGCCCGATCCCAACCACACAGGCTGGTGAACATCCGATCCACGGGTGAAAGTTACACCATCTTTGAAAAGGAAACCGGCCAGGCTATTGGAACCATTGATGGTATCCGAGCCTTTAAGGAATGCCACCCCGGCGCGGTCTACTTACACAAGGCCGTGCAATATCTGGTGGATCGTATGGACATGGCAAAAAGGGATATTATTGTTCATCAATCCGATCTAAAGTACTTTACCCGGATCCGGGCTGAAAAAGAGACCGAGATCATCCAGATCAACCGGAGTAAACCGGCAGGTCAGTTCCTGGTTCGGGAGGGTATGGTTAAGGTCACGGAGCAGATCACCGGATATGAGAAAAGGGCCTTACCCGGACAGGAACTCATAGGTGTTCTTCCCTTGGAATTGCCTTCCCAGACCTTTGAGACCATCGGATTTTGGATAGAGATCGAACCCGCCATCCAAAAATATGTTGAGGCGGAAGGGTTGCATTTTATGGGAGGCATCCATGCTATAGAACATGGGGCCATCGGCATCTTTCCGCTTTTTGCCCTTTGTGACAGGAACGATATCGGCGGGATCTGTTACACCTACCACCCACAAGTGGAAAAGGCCGCCATTTTCATCTATGACGGACACCCCGGTGGTGTGGGTTTGGCCCAAAGGGGTTTTGAGATTATCCTGGAACTTCTGGAAAAGACCCTGGACCATATACGGACCTGTGAATGTGATGAAGGATGCCCTTCCTGTATCCATTCTCCCAAGTGCGGCTCCGGGAATAAACCCTTGGACAAAAAGGCTGCTGTTATGACCCTGGAGCTTCTCACCGGACAAAGACCACTCAAACCACCCCATGACGAAGAAGAACCCGAACCTGAAATAATGGAGAGAGAAGAACAAGTCATGGAACCGGTCGAACCCAGGATAATCTATTTCGACCTGGAGACCCAGAAATTGGCCCAGGATGTGGGAGGCTGGCAAAACACCCACCTCATGCGGATTTCCGTGGCCGTGGTCTACGACAGCCTCGAGAAACGATTTTTCACCTTCACGGAAGATGCCGTCCATGCTCTTATCGCTCGCCTTGAGATGGCTGACTTGATAGTGGGTTTCAACGTCAAACGATTTGATTACAAGGTATTGAGTGCATATGCGACGAAGGATCTCCAGAAGTTGCCGACCTTTGATATCTTGGAGGATATCTATCAAAGACTCGGCTTCAGGCTCGGGCTGGACCACCTGTCCAAAGAGACCATGAATCAGGGAAAATCGGCGGACGGTCTCCAGGCCGTGGAATGGTTCAGACAGGGTGAGATGGAAAAACTCACGGAGTACTGCCAACAGGATGTGGCTGCCACCAGGGATTTATTCCTGTTCGGTATCAGTAATGGCCATCTCATATACCGGACCAAAAAGGATGATCGGAGGGTGCGTCTGCCTGTGGATTGGAACCTGGATGAGTTAACAAATAAATCTTAGCCACGGACCCACACAGAAACACATACACAGGCGATCGATATGAACTATAAAATGGTATGTCATTTCGGCCGTCGCGAAGTGGAGACCCGTGGTTCGACAGGCTCGCCAACCTGAGCAAAGCCGAAGGGGAATCCAGTGGCGCACCTGGAACCAATAATGCCTCCCCTCCCTTGGCGGGAGGGGATTGAGGGGAGGGAGTAATCGTTCTTTTTGATGAGAAGTTTCATACGAGTAAGACCTTTAAAATAATCCATTATCGCCTGTTCAGATCAGGAACAGAGTTAGGATTCTTGAAAGAATAATTCTGCGACTGTCCGTGTATGTCTGTAGCCAAACCTTTAACATCTGGTTTTATTATGAAAACCTTTGATTGTAAAATGTGCGGCGAATGCTGTTATGGTGAGGGCGGCATCAATGTCAACGAAGAAGAGGTCGAAAGGATTGCCCGATTCCTTGATATCAGCCCGGAAGCTTTTATTTCAGGCTATTGCCGGGAGCTGAACGGCAGGCTCACCATCAGGACCGGTCCCGACTACTTCTGTATCTTCTTTGACCAAGAAAAGGCTTGCCTAATACACCCTGTAAAACCCGCAATATGTTCCCAATGGCCATATTACCCTGCCAACTTGACCGATAAAGATACTTGGGAAATGGCCAAACAGGCATGCCCCGGAATCAACCCGGAATCTTCTTTCAAAGAATTTAGGGAAGAAGGCGGTCAGAATCTGAAATCCTCGACCAAGGACCAAACCAATGGATAATATTATTACTTTAGAATATCCTCCGTTTGTATTCAAAAAGGATAATATTACATCGGCGACTAAGTATCCTTAAGACGTCATTCCGGCGAAGGAGAGAGTGTCGCAACACATAAAACCCGTTATTCCGGACGAGCGGAGCATAGCCTAGCGAGATCCGGAATCCAGGAATGCATTGACAATCCAGAGACTTCTGGATCCCGGCTCGCTCCTCGCTTTACGAGGCTTGGCCGGGATGACGAATTGTGACACAGCCTCGAAGGGCGGAATGTTGGAAGGCATTGGATACCGAATCATTAGAGCATGCCCTTGATTGGATCGGGGGTCCGGCATAGCAAAAAGACGTTATGGAATTGCTGGGCTAATGCTACACTAACGTTTCAATATTTTCTTTACATTAGCGAATCCATCCCTTCCCTCCCCCTCGGGTTAGGGTGGGGGTGAAAACGCCGTAAAAGTGAAAACGTACCAGTAAAATGATCTATTAGAGACAGGAACAATGACATCGCAAAAACTACTACACATTCTGAACATCATTTCTGAGAATCTTGCTGAAAAGGATATCCCTTATTCCTTAATTGGGGCCCTCGCGTTGGGCATATATGGACTTCCACGGTTTACTGCGGATATTGACCTATTAACGGAAGGGCGTTACTGGAATCAAATATCTTCCATGATGGAAAAATTGGACTATATATGCTTTCAAAAAACAGACTCTTTCGCCCAGTTTGACTCCGAACTGGGAGTTTACGGCAAGATCGATTTCATGCTCGTAAATACCGACGAGGGCAAGGATATTCTAAAACGAAGTGTCATCATCAACGATGAGTTATGGGGGAATCACCCGATCATTCAACCCACAGACTATATTGTCTTAAAGCTAATGGCGATAGCCAATAATCCTGACCGCTCTTTAAGAGATGAAAGCGATATCTCTGAGGTATTGAAACTGTCAAAAAACAATCTCATACCCAAAGACTTTGGTTTGCTTGATATGGATAGGATCTTTTCTTTTGCAGAGAAATTTGGGCAGATAGAAAAGATGAAAAGGCTTTTGAATGATGTAGACATCGAGCCGACTAAAACAGAAAAAAATGTATTATGACCCGGAATAGAGCCTGCATAGAAGAACAACGAAAAATGATTTTTGAGATGATCGATGCGTCATGGGAAATTGTGCAAAAAAAAGGTCCTCACCCCTTGGAAAGAGGATGTAACTGCATTGCATGCATCAACAAAAGAAAGCGTATAATAGAAGGCGGGGAAAAGATTTGGAAATACAAATTGTAGAGCATACCCATTTCGATCAAAATTTTATAACATCAAAAATTTCTTCCAAAACTTATTTACTCATTTGGGCTTGACATTGGTTTATTGGAAGTCTATATTTAGTCTAAATTTAGACCTTTAAAGGATAATATTATGAAACTCAGCCAAGCCATCAAACCGATCAGTTATTTCAAGGCTCATGCCGCTGATATTATTCGTGAGCTCAATGAGCAACACGGCTCAATGATCCTTACCCAAAATGGTGAAGGGAAAGTAGTTGTTCAAGATATTGCCGAATACGAGCGGCTCCAAGAAACCCTAGCGCTACTTCAAATCATTGCAAAAGGGAGGCAAGACTACAAAGAGGGGAAAACCATACCTGCCGACCAAGTCCTGAATGAACTCAAAGGCCTGATCAGCCAGGACTTCCCAAAATGATCTTTAAGGTTGAATTTACCTCAGGGGCCAGACAAGATATAAAAAATATTTATGGCTATATTAAGGCAGCAGGTGCTCCGGATGTGGCCAAGCAATTGTACACCGACCTTTCAAAAGCATGCATGAGCTTATCTCAATACCCAAACCGTGGACATATTCCATCAGAGCTTGAAGGTCTGAGTGATTTATCATGTCGACAAATCGTTATCAGGAATCATCGAATTATCTATGAAGTGATTGATAAAAAAGTGATTATCTACGGGATAATCGATGGTCGCCGTGATGTCAGAGAAACAATGCGCCAGCGCGTTTATATATAAAAGAAATCCGAATTTATCAAAATCTTGTATATCCTGAAAATCCTGCTTGTCTCGCCGAAGCCTTAGCGGAGGCTGGTTCATCCTGTCAAATTGTATTTGAACGATACCTTCGAAACAAAACCACTGGAATGACTCCCAATAACATTAATGTTAGAAGCATAATGATTATCACCGTCCCAAGTGTCGCTGAATTCCTTATTCAGGCATGCCTTGACCTGCCCGTGTCTTGAAAAAGAAACATCTTTTAAAGTCAGAACCGCCTGCACTGCATAAAACATAGAATATTAAATCCGATTCATGGCAAAGCTCAACATATTCCTTTCGAGCATTATTTCCGCAGCCTTTAATGATTCCTCGGCCCGTTGAATGCGGTAATATATCAGAGCTGAAATATCTTCAGATTTCATATGGCTATGCCTTCTGAGAGAATATTCTTTTGTATGGGCGCAATTCCAATCTTACCGAACAAATCCTTCTCACTAACAGCCACCAAATCTATTAGACAATCATATTTCAATTCCACATCATATGCGATGCTAAAAAGATCTTCCTCAATTTTCCTATTTAACTCAGCAAGACATACCCATACATCTATATCTGATTCTCTGTGAGTATTACCGCGTGCGGATGAGCCGAACAGCTTGATTTGTTGAATCGGATATTGGGCGGCTATACGGTCACGTAATTCTTCGACAGTTTTTTTTGTTTTGCTATCTATCATGTCAAATCTCTCAGCGCTCAACTCGTTCAAGGAACCGTGAACAGGATAGGTTGAATTTAGAATTATTTGTGAAATGGTATATAAAAATATTGGCATCTACAAATACGGAAGAACCACTTTCAAGCTCGGAAAGAAACATGATCAAGACTCTTCTGGAAGAAATTTAGGGGACAGCGCAATCTCATCAATTGTATTATCATCCAGGCCGCTGAAAATCCCACTGGTCGATTGTACGGCACTCTTTGTTTCGACAAGGGTGAGCCTTACCTTTTCGTGTTGTTTTAAGTTCAGTGGAGATAATGGCTTTAATACACCATCCTCATAAATTGCTTCTATATCTCTTTGCCTTTTAATCCTCTTACAAAAGGCCTCATGGAATATATTAAAATTTTTGCATTGCTGTCAAATATTGTCAATTTCATGCAATACCATATTTATCTCTCGCAAAGCCCATGAGAAACACGTAGTGTATAGATTTAAACTAAATATTTTCCTCGATTAAAAACCTTGCATTTTCAAACTGATTGTTTTATTTTACAAGGTATGAAACGTGCCTATGAAACACTTCTTAATGAATATCTTCAGTTTTTCCCATGTGTTGCGATTATCGGCCCTAGACAGTGTGGAAAAACCACACTGCTGGAATGCCTTCCTAGGCATTGGAAAATTTATGACCTTGAAAAACAAAGTGATTTCCAAGTCATCGCTGAAGATACGGACCTTTTTCTCCGCCTTAACCAGAAAAATATTGCTATCGATGAGGCCCAAATACGTCCTGAACTATTTTCCGCTTTGCGCGTAGCCATCGACCGGGATCGGCAAACCACCGGAAGATATGTGATTACAGGGTCCAGCTCTCCCAAATTGATTCGATCTGTGTCGGAAAGCCTGGCTGGGCGAGTCGGCATCATTGAAATGGCGCCTTTTTCTTTCGCCGAAGTATCAGAAAATTTATCGCCCCTCTTTTTCCGGCTCCTCATCGAAAGGGGAACTCTCCAGGACTTTATTGAACAGTTGAAACCCCATGGAAAACTCAAAGATATCCATACATTCTGGTTCAAAGGTGGGTATCCTGAGCCCTGGGTTAAAAAGGATGAAAGATTTCATTCCACCTGGATGAATCAGTATATCGACACTTATCTTTATCGGGATGTGGCCCGGTTATTCCCTGGAATTAATGAACTGCGATTTCGAATGTTTGTTCAACTTTTGGCCGGAATCTCAGGGAATATCATCAATTATTCCGATATGGCCCGATCACTTGGCGTATCCCAGCCAACGGTGCGAGATTACTTTGAGATAGCCGATGGAACCTTTTTATGGCGAAACATCCCCGCCTATACGCGGGACAGTGTGAAACGACTCATTAAACATCCAAAAGGCTATTTACGGGATAGCGGCCTTTTACACCATATTCTGCGTATTCCGGACCTCGACGGTTTGCTGACTCATCCAGGTATGGGAAGGTCCTGGGAAGGGATGGTTATTGAAGAAATGATTCGAGGCCTGAATAGTCTTGGTGTGGGATTTGATTATTATTTTTATAGGACGGGTGCGGCCGCGGAAGTGGATCTGATACTGGAGGGGGATTTCGGCCTGATACCCATTGAGATCAAGCATGCCCAAACTGTTCCTTTAAAACAATTGAGGAGTCTGAAAGACTTTATCCTGGAGAGAAAATGCAATTACGGAATCGTGATCAATAATGATGAAGTCCCCCGCATGTACAACGAAAAAATCATTGGAATCCCCTTTGCCTATCTTTAAGATTTGACTAGCCCCACTCAATTTGTTTGTAGAAATCCAAATCGCAAAAGAATCTTTTCATTGTTCAGCAATATTGTTTGGAAATGGGAAAAATGGATCACGAAAACACGAAAAGCTGAAAGCATGGAGATGGAGGGGAGCAAATCCTGATTTCTAATTTTTCAAATATCCAGCGTAGCTAGGGTGATAAAGGATTATAGCCGAACATTTCGGGAATGGCCATGACCAGTCCTTCCCAGTAAGTGCAGATAAGCAATACCGCCACGGAAGCGAGAAGAAAGGGGATAATGGCCCTGGAAATCCTCTCTATCTTGGTCTCACCGATAGAGCAGGCGATGAACAGGCACACGCCCACCGGCGGGGTGGTGAGTCCGATGACCAGGTTCAGCACAAGAATCACCCCGAAATGAAGCGGGTCCACACCGATCTGGGACATCAGGGGAAGCAATACGGGGGCCAGGATGATCAGGGAAGCGGTCAACTCCATAAACGTCCCAATGATGAGCAGCAGGATGTTCATCAAAAGCAAAATGAGGATTTTGTTTTGAGTAAGCCCCAGAATACAGTTGGTTACGACCTGCGGGATCTCCTCGCTGGCCAGGACCCAGGAGAAGATGCTTGCCGTTCCGATGACCAGCATGACCAGGGAACTGGTAACCCCAGTACGAACCAGAATGCCGGGAAGATCCCTTAAATGGATATCGCGGTAGACAAAGAGGCCGATGATAAGCGCGTAAAAAACAGCAATACAGGCACTCTCCGTTGGTGTAAATATCCCCGTGAGAATACCCCCTAAAATAATGATGGGCATGAGGATGACGAGCAGGGCATCCAGGCTTACCCGCAGGGCCTCCCTTATATCGGGCAAATTCCGCTTGGGATAATGCCTTTTTCGAGAGTAATACCAGACAACTCCCATCTGACCCATTCCCAAAAGCACCCCTGGAATCAATCCGGCCAGAAACAGCGAGGCGATGGATACTTCCCCCAGAACTCCATAGAGAATAAAGGGAATCGAGGGAGGAATGATGGGACCGATGGTCGAAGAGGTGGCGGTTACAGCGGCTGCAAAATCATCATCATAACCTTCCTTCTTCATGGCCGGGATCAATATGGCGCCGACGGCACTGGTATCAGCAACGGCCGCACCGGTGATACCCGCGAAAATCATGCTGATCACGACATTGATATAGGCCAGTCCACCCCTGAAAGATCCCACCAGAATATTACAGAATCCAACCAGCCGCTCGGTCATCCCTCCTGCACTCATGATATTTCCGGCCAGGATGAAAAATGGAACCGCCATCAGAACCGGAGAGTCGATGCCGGTGAAGATCCGTTGAGCGACAAGCACCAGGGGTGTTTCACCCTGAAGGATCATTGAGACCAAGGGGGTCAGACCGAGCACAAAGGCAATGGGAACACCCAGAACCAGGAAAAATAGAAAGGAAAAAATAAGGATAAAAACGACCATTTCAAACCTTTTCAAAACCCCGGCGTATCATTGCCCCTAGGTTTGACCGGTGGGAACAAGAGAAAACAGATCATGTGAAAAAGCATGACTCCGGAGCCGAGTGGCAGTGCCAGGTATGGTATAGCCATAGGGATGCGAAGGGCCGGGCTGATCTGACTGCTGGTTATCATAACCAATCTAATACCGCCCCAAATCATAACCGCCAAAATGATGGCCACTGAAACCTTTGCCATAAAGGTTAGCTTAAACGCGAGACCGGTGGGTAAGCGCTCCATTAAAAAGGTGACGGCAATATGTTGCTTTTTTTTTAGGGCTATGGAAGCCCCAAGGAGTGAGGCCCAAATGAGGCAATATCGAGCAAATTCCTCGGTCCAAAAGAGAGGGAGATGAACCACGTATCGGAAAAGGACCTGCAGAAAGACCGCGATGGTCATGGCTGATAGGCTGATAATAAGCAGACCTTCGCAGAAACGATTCAACCCGTCGCTTATTTTAATGAGAAGGGACATGGCTTTTCCAGGGGGTGGAAGCCTTCAGTGGGTCGCCCTGATTTTTTCAACAATCTGTTTCCATTGCGGATATTTTTCGAAAAAAGTATCATACACCGGCCTCATGGCCTCCATGAAAACGGCCTTGTCAACAGTGTTGACCACCATGCCCCGGCTCTTAATTTCCTTAAGCTGTTGGGCCTCATTGTCGCGAATCAATTTGCGTTCATACGCGGCGGCCTTGACGGCGGCTTCAAAGAAGAGTTTCCGCCATTCGGGCCCTAAGCTCTTAAAGACCTTCAGGCTTATGCTCAAAGGTGCCGGAGAGTAAAAATGCCCCGTCAAGGACAAATATTTCTGGACCTCATCGAGTTTGTAGGCGTGAATAATGGCAATTGGATTCTCCTGCCCGTCAATCACCTTGGTCTGAAGAGACGTGTAAACCTCTCCCCAGCTCATGGGTACGGCCTGGGCCCCAAGCCGGCGGACCGAGGCCAGGTGCACCGGGTTTTCCATAGTACGAAATTTCAAACCTTTAAAATCCTCGGGCCTTTGTAGCGGCCGACTGGAATTGGTGAAATGCCGGAAACCGTTTTCAAAGAAGGCCAGCCCTTGCATCCCTGCATTCTGAAGCCCATCTAAAAGCTCACGTCCGATGGGGCCGTCAAGGACGCTATCCACATGCTCGGGATCAGTGAAAAAAAAAGGCAGATCCACAACACCCATAGCAGGGCTGAAATTGGAGACAGGTCCGGTAGCCGTCACGGCCAGTTCAATGGTCCCGATCTGAAGCCCTTCCAGGAGCTCCCGCTCTCCTTTGCCCAGTTGTCCTGCCGGATAAACCTTGATGATGACCTGCCCTCCGCTTCCCTTCTCAATAAGCCGTGCGAACTCTTGTGCCCCCAAGGAATAGGCATGATGGGCGGGAGTAACAGTGGCCAGCTTAAGTTTTGTTTCTGCTTGGACCGGGATGGTGATAAAACAGATAAGGGAAAAAAGAATGAATGAATAAACCCGAATATGGCGTTTCATGTCGGCTCCTTAATCGTCGATAGGGTTAAATGAAGCGTATGGGTCTTTTGGCAAGGATAAAAGGAGATTATCGTTTTTCGAAGGGAGTATAGGGAAATCAAGAATAGCGTGTCAAGCGAAAAGGATCTCATGTGATGTTGGTGTATGATGGATTGTCAGGTGATGCAAGAAAATGAAAAAATCACGAAAATGGTATTATTCATTTGTTTCCCCAACCGACTCTTGACATATTGTATTTTTACGCATATAATGTGCGTAAACCCTTCGGAGGTGAATGTGATGGAGACTGCCACAGTAGGCGAAATCCAAAAGAATTTTGCAAAGGTTCTTAAGGCCATAAACGCTGGGGAAGAAATCACTATTACAAAAAGAGGGAAACCTATCGCAAAAATCAGCGCCCTTGGACCCAGAAAAGAAATTGATTGGCCGGATTTCTATAAGGAAGCAATTGAAATTAGAGGAAAACCATTAAGTGCAATCGTTATTGAAGAGAGAGAGGATAGATTTTAGATGATCTATCTGGATACCAGTGCCATAATAAAGCTCTATGTTAAAGAAGCATTTTCCCTGGATATCTCCAAATGGCTCCGAAATAACAATGAGGCTTTACCATTGACGAGCTTTCACTACCTTGAATTCATGAATGCCGTCAAACTGAAAGAATTCAGGAAAGAAATATCTTCTGATGAGGCCGAGATTATTATTTCAAAGTTCGATACACACGAGGCAAAAGGGATTTATTATCGTCCCCCCCTGGATTGGGCTAGCATGTTTAAATTTGCCCATGACTTATCAAAAAAGCATACCGCTAATATGGGTTCAAGATCGTTGGATATCATGCATGTTGCCTCAGCATTGTCCTTAAAGGCAGACACCTTTCTCACTTTTGATGATAAGCAATCCAGGCTAGCCTCTCTTGCCGGACTGAGAATAAAAAAGTTCACGGAGTAGATGTCAAACTGAGACTTTTCAATATCGACTTTTATTTTTCCAGGGCTGAATTGAATTCCTCATCTAGTGAAAATTTCCAACTGATTCATTAAAAACAAGACTTAATTCTTAAAGGAACCTATTATGTTTAAAACAAAAGTGACGGAAATGCTCGGATGTAAATATCCCATTATCGGTGGGACCATGGCCAGGATCAGCAATGCCGAATTTGTGGCGGCCATATGCAATGCGGGTGCGGTGGGTATACTGGCATCAGCCAATTATTATAGTCCCGAAGAATTCTCAGAGGCTATTGATCAGCTTAAGTCATTGACGGACCAACCATTCGCCGTGAACATCAATCTCTTTCCGGCCATGCGCAAAGTGGACAACAACGAATTCATGGACGTGCTTACAGAAAGGGGAGTTCGTATCGTCGAGACATCCGGTCATGCCGCGCCCACGGACTTGAGCCGTCGTTTTAAAGAGGCCGGAATGATCTGGATGCACAAATGCGTGGGTTTACGTTATGCGCTTAAGGCCCAAACCCTGGGTGCGGACCTTGTCACGGTGGTGGGGTATGAAAACGGCGGGGCCACCGGACAGCTTGATCTCGGAACACTGGTCCTCGTGCCCCGTGTGGTCGAGGCCCTCAATATACCGGTTATCGGCGGTGGGGGTGTGGCGGATGGACGAGGGCTTTTGGCTGTTTTGTCATTAGGGGCTGTGGGCGTCATCATGGGCACGCGCCTGTTGATGACCCGGGAGGCACCCATCCATGATAACCTTAAAAAGGCATTGATCGAGGCAAGCGAACTGGATACCCGCTTGGTCATGCGCTCCATCGGGGCCACGCATCGCGTATGGGCCAATTCCGTCGCGGAAAAACTATTGGAACTGGAAGGCGAAGGAGCCGATTTTAAAGAGCTCATAGACCTCGCTGCCGGTGAAAAGGCGAACATCATGTTCACACAAGGAGATCTTGATGCCGGTATTATTGCCTGCGGGCAAAACGTGGGCCTGGCCCATGATATACCCACCTTAAAGGAATTGTTTGCTCGAATGATGGAAGAAGCCACTCAGGGGGTAAAAAGTATCACCGCTTAATACACTTTATATTGTTAGAATATTGCCCCTCTCATCCTCAAATTCATAAAGCTTTTCAATAATGAATTGGAGGTATCTCTCACATTTGTCTTTCCACATCAATGATTGAATGAATTTTTTGTATTCGCCCTGTTTGGAGAAATCAATTCCCAAAAGCCCGATGCAAGTAATATCACCGAATTCTAGACTGAAGGCATCGACCAATTTTCCGGCATAGTATCGAACGGTATTTCTCGCCTTTTTCGCCCCCGCCCTGTCCGACAGAGAACACCGGTATCTTAATCCAAGGACTATGGCCGCCGCGGTAACCGCCCCACAAGGCGCCTGTTGCTGACTACCAATTCCTCCCATAAATGGAATACCTGCCCAGAGCAGGTCCTCATTTTCCATTTCATATACTTCCCACATAACTTGCAGGAGAGCCGGTCCTCAATGATAACCCTTACCCATCAATTCCAATGCGCTTTCTTTTGTTTTTTCAAGAGATATACTTATCGGCATTTTTAACCTCCATATCCAAATGAAAATAGTAAAGCGTTCAGATCCTGAAAATCCGGTTTAAATATACGGCGGAAAAGTTTAATATAGGGCTTACGGTTTAGGGTGTACGGCTTATGGTAAAAACCAAAAACAAAACCGGAGAAATGAGATCCGCCTACCGCATACCTTACACCCTTATACGATACTCCCTTTTCGCCAACAGGATTGTCGTGGTGCCCGTCTGTACGACTTCATTTCTTTGGTTGATAAGCTCTTTTTCAAAGGTCAATATGCCTCGTCCTTCCTTTGAGCTGTCACGCAGCTCGCTTACGACCTGTTCCACATGAATGGTGTCGCCGATAAAAATAGGCAGCTTGAATTGCCAGGTCAGATCAAGAAAGGCCAGAAGCGTGCCCTCGGTGAGTTGATAGGCTAACCCCGTGTGGATAGCTGTTCCCAAAAGACCATGGGCGATGCGCCTTCCATAAGCGGTTTTCGAGGCATACTCCTCATCAGTATGCAAAGGATTATGATCCCAGGAGAGTCCGGCAAAGTTCACCACATCGGATTCAGTCACTGTGCGGGCCTTGGTGATAAATTTTTGACCTACATAAAAGTCTTCAAAATAAAGTGGCTTGGTAATTTCTTGCGATGTGGTCATGGTTCTTGTCGTGCCATTTGAATATTTAGTTACCGTTTCAAAACGGGCTTGATCGTTCAATCCCCCCTCGCCCTACCTTCTTCCTCATGGAGAGGGAATCAACGGCAAAACCCCATCATAGGCGATGGGAATGAAAACCTGATAAAGAAATCATAGGGTCGCTGAATTTTGATAAGCCACCACATCTTTTCATGGATAAAATGATAAATGGCCTCGCAATCCGACAACCCGATTTCTTTAAGCGGATAAATCACTATAGCATCATTCTTTTCCGGATAGATATTGAAAAATGCAAAATCTTCCCTAAAAAGTCCCGAAGCATGGCGTTGAAGGGTTCCGGAAGATGCTCTTTGGTGATTATGGCCGGATTTACCTCGTTCATGACATTCGTAATCATAAAACCATGATCTACCATCACACCTGTCCAAAAACGATATTTGGGGGTACGGGGATCCTTTTGTCTTTTAGTAACAACGAAAATTCATACACCCAGGCTGTTGCCGCAATAATCCTGTTCGCCGGCTCATCCTGGACATTACCTGGCAGAGCATAAAACTCGACAGCTATCCGTGGACTTAATTCCATAACCTTCAGACCGTTTTTTTTCATCGCATAGTCAAGCCATTGATTCGGTGTTATGGTGAGCCTGATCTTTTTTCTCATGATCATCATGGCGAATTCCCATGCGGAAATGGAGGCGATGACCCGTTGATCAACTTTGGCATGTTCAATAGCCCTTGGGCCTTTTGGGAGAGTCTTTTCTGCTCGCTTAGACTCCATCATCAAACATGGGTATCCAATAAAATCATCAGTCCACTTCCCAATCTTGAGGGTGGCAATGGACTTTGTTAAATCACTAGCCGTACTGCCGACACTTTTTAGGGCACCTGGAAAAAGGTCTTTAGCGGTCCATCGATCAGGATTGAACGGAGCCAATTTTCATATTTTTCCACCTCCATAAATGTACAGATGCCATTAACATGACAACCAATCCGGCGTCATTAAGTGAAAGCCAGGTTTTAACACTGTTGGAAAAAGTTTATGAGCGGTGATAAAATAGGCCCGCAACGATGGCTGTTATCGGGGCGATCATGACCATTCCGATACTTCCGGCCAACGCCCTCAGTATTACATGGGAGATCATGGTAATATTCAAGAATCCGACCACCGGTGTATTTTGGGCCATAAACAGGATGATTAAAACCCCACCCTAAAAACTTCCTTGAGAGTTATAGCCCTATCTCCATTTTATTCGTGCTATGTTATAGTTCAAAATAATGGATGGACCTTTTGAGTTATGTTTGGCTTTTTTCGCTGAGGATTTTGGGTGAAAACCTGGCTGGGGCCTCAGGGCTGAAGAAAAAAGAATTGTCTTATGTCCCGATCCTGTTTATAACCGCTAGTGAAGTGGACCAAAATGAGGTGATAGAAGGTCTTGAAACGGGTGGAAAGGATTATTTCCGACGACCCTTTGATGCGGGCGAGCCTTTATCCAGGATAAACGCCACTATCCATCTGGAAACAGTCTATGATGAATTGGTCCGGGTCAAGGCGAAACTTTCACGGTATATTTCCCTTTCGACCCTGAAAAAGGTAGAAAAAATGACGTCCGGCAGGGCTCAACCACTAGTCCGGATAGAGGAGAGAGGGAAACACATTCTTAAGGGATTTCATTCCCATACTAAAACATATCAATTACTTTAGACGGATTAATGTGAACCAGGAGGCATTATGAGCGGTACCATTATTGAAAAAATCCGCAGAGCAAAAGTCAACTTAAAGAGCAAGCTTCTTATCATTGAAGCGGCCATATTTCTTATCCCATGTTTAACTCTTATTTATATCTTTTATCAAAAAAAGATTACTTTTGACACGATCCAATTGAGCATTATAGTTGCTGTATTATTGCTTATATTTGCAGGTATGATTATGATCCGTCAATTTTTTGACCGAATTATGATGATTCACAAAGTCATGCAAAAATCACAAAACGGCGGACTGGTCCTATTGGATGTTCACAAAGATACCTCTGAACTTCATGAAATAACGGTCGCATTCAACGGTCTGATGCAAAATTTTCAGGAGGCCAATAGCGAGCTCCAACGAAGGGTCTTTGAGCTCTTTTCCATTCGTGAACTCACTGAGGTCGCCAGTAAAAGCCTCAATCTGGATGAACTCTTTTCCGTGCTCCTTGAAAAGGCCATCGCTGTTTCACGGGCCCAGGTCGGGGCCGTTTATATGGTGGACAAACAAAATAATTGTTTTGTCATGGCCGCATCAAGAAACATAGCCACCACTTCTTCCACAGAGAACCGTATTGAGCTGAACAAAACACCCATGTTTAGGGTATTGAGTGAGAAAAAACCCATCCTCGTTCCCATGGCCAGCTTCACGAAGATACAAAATGGCTATCCTGAACAAGAAGAGATACCTCAGACCGATATGCTGTGCATGCCCATCTTTGTGAGGGAACAATTGGCTGCCGTTCTCGCCCTCTCTCCATGGGAGGATCGCGAAAACCACAACTCAAACGACAAGCAAATCATTTCCATCATGATCAGCGAAATCGGTTTTGCCTTGGGGAATGCCATGTTGCATAAAAAGCTTGAAAAACATTCACAAAGCCTCCAACGCCGAACCGAAGAATTGACAAGGGCGAATAGTGAATTGCAGGCCGCTATCGAAGCGCGTGATGAGGCAAAAGAGGCCCTCCAAAAGGCCAATGAGGAATTGGAAAGCCGGGTGAAGGAACGGACAAGGGAACTGGCGAACGCCAATGAGGCACTCCAAAATGAGATCTCGGAAAAAATTGAAGCTGAGGCGGCCTTACAACTGGCAAAAGAGGCTGCTGAAACAGCCAATATAGCCAAGAGCCGTTTTTTAGCCAAAATGAGCCACGAACTTTTGACCCCTTTAAACACCATCATTGGATTTTCCCAGGTGCTCTTGAGTAAAAATCATGGCACCATTAATGAAAAACAGGCCAAATATTTGAAAAATATCCTGGGAAGCGGGAAACACTTGATGAAATTGATTGATGGAATCCTCCAAATATCCAAGGTCGAAGCCGATATCATGGAGTTGGAATTATCGGAATTTGACGCCCACGAAGCCATAAAAGGTACGATTCAGGCCATCCAACCAATTGCGGATAAAAAACAGATAACCCTCTCCCTCGATCTACCCGAAAAGCTGCCAAACATTATGGCAGATCGAAAAAAGATTAAAGAAATCATTTTTCACCTTCTTGAAAATGCCGTCAAATTTTCTCCTCAAAAAGGAAGAATTCAAGTTGCCGCGGATACCGTGGATAAGGATTATGTCATCGGCGTTATCGGTCCTGGGGGGATGACGCCGGAATTGATCCAACAGCGAAAATTTATTCGTATCGCTGTATCGGATAATGGAGTCGGCCTGAAACCAGAAGATAAGGATCAAATTTTTAACCTATTTGAGCAAGCCGACATACCACGGGAGCGCTTATTTGGCGGGACAGGCCTTGGGCTTACCGTGAGCCGAAAGCTGGTGGAACTGCATAATGGACGACTTTGGGCGGACAGCGAAGGCAAGGACAAAGGAAGCCGATTCACAATGGTTTTACCGGTGCAGGAAGAAGCAGTCAGTGAAGGCGGGATTCCCCTGTCTGACTTCTTGGATTAAGCTTGATTTTTTGATTCACCTTTGCATCAAAACCAGATTGGATCCCCACCAGGAAATGGCGTCGTAATGTCATTCCGAGTCCAAGTCGAGACATATCGAAAAGGGGTTTGACTGAAGCTCACCCGTAAGCATCAAGTTGAGCCGAACTGTCGAATCGGTAATCCCAGAAGAATCTTGATCTTGAACGTATTCGAGGAGATATCATGAAAAGAGGGCAAAAAAAAATTATCAGAAGCTGGATCATGTATGATTGGGCCAATTCCGCCTTTATAACATCCATCGCCGTTGCCGTCCTCCCTGTTTTTTATAGTGACGTGGCCTGCGTCGATCTAAATAAAACCACCGCCACAAGTTATTGGGGATTCACCCAGACCATTGCCATGCTTATTATAGCTTGTACTGCTCCCATATTGGGTGCCATCAGTGATTATTCAGGGAATAAAAAACGTTTTTTAGGCGCTTTCGTAATCCTGGGTGTTATCGCTTCAGGGGTTTTGGCCGGCGTTGGCCAAGGCATGTGGCTGGCGGCTTCTATCATCTACATCTTCGGCAGGATCGGCTTTGGCGGCAGCCTGACCTTTTACGACAGCCTTCTTCCCCATATCGCCAGCCAGGAGGATCTGGACAGTGTCTCGGCCAAAGGATATGCCTATGGATATCTGGGAGGAGGCATTCTTCTGGCTATCAATCTCTTGATGATCATGAAGCCCGGACTTTTCGGCATACCCAATACGGAATGGGCGGCTAGATTATCCTTCCTCACGGTAGCTGTCTGGTGGGCGGTTTTTTCAATCCCGATCTTTAAGAACGTGCCCGAGCCCGCTGTTGTTGTCGCCAAAGGGCCTGACATGAATCCCTTGGTTATGGGTTATTTACGACTGATTAACACGTTTAAGGAGATTCGACGTTTTCAAGATCTGGTCAAATTTTTGATTGCCTTCTGGCTTTATAATGATGGGGTCGGCACCGTCATGATTATGGCCGTTATCTTCGGCAAAGAGATCGGCATTGGTTCATCACATCTCATCGGGGCTATCCTGCTGGTCCAATTTATTGGCCTCCCCTTCACACTGGTCTTTGGTATTTTGCCCAAGAGACTCGGAACCAAACGAACCATTCTCTTGGGTTTAAGTATCTATTCACTCATGATTATCTTGGCCTATTTTATGACCAGGCCCATCCATTTCTGGCTTTTGGCTGTTCTGGTAGCCATGGTTCAGGGTGGGACCCAAGCCCTCAGTCGATCCATGTTTGCGAGCATGTCTCCCCTTTCAAAAAGCGCGGAATTTTTTGGTTTCTATAATCTGAGCAGTAAATTCGCAAGTATGTTCGGCCCGTTTTTATTCGGTATCGTGGGGCAGATGACGGGAAGCAGTCGATTAGGCATCCTTGCCATCATTGTCTTTTTTATTGTCGGTGGGCTGATCCTATGCACGGTGGATCACAAGAAAGGTATTGAAGCCGCCCGAACAGCGTAAGAAGTCGAAAAAGGATCGCAAATCAGATAAAAAATGGGCAAAAGATTCTAGAATTCAAGGACTGCATCAGGTCTTTAAAAACCTTTTCCGATCCACCATGAAATCCTTATAGATCTGATAATGACTGGTCTCCTCATAATCAATCTTCCTGATATCAGTGTCATCGAAGCTATAGATCTCCGCCCCCGGACATGCCAGGAGAAGTGGAGAGTGTGTGGCGATAATAAATTGCGCGTGGTTTTCACGGCTTGTTCGGGTTAAAATTTCCAGCAATTGCAATTGGCTGCGCGGAGAAAGGGCGGTTTCCGGCTCGTCTAAAAGGTACAAGCCCTTGATCCTGTATCGGCTTTCAAAAAATGCCATCAATGATTGTCCATGCGACTTTGTCATCAATGATTCCCCTCCAAAATAGGCAAGTAGCCCTGGATCTGCCGCGGCCCATTCATCGAGGAGTTGACCGAAATGACGGAATATATTAGAACCGAAAAACGATCCGGGCACAGGCCCGGCCGCCCACTCAACGGAAATGTATCGATGAAACATCTTTTCATATGGGTTGTACTTGAACCGTCTCCGCTCCATTCCTTCCCAAATATAAATCCCGCACCGATGGGTCAAAGCCTCCAATAAGGTTGATTTACCTGTCCCGTTTTCACCTACAAATAAGGTCACGGGGGAGTCAAAGGTTATTTCTTGGGGTGTATGAAAGATGGAAAGATTAAACGGATAATATTCCTGCGTGGGAAATGCTTCCGGATGGACATTAACTTTCAGTAGGTGCATGATTTTCACTCCTAGAGACCTTTTAATATTTTCAATTTTGGTCAAGATCTTGAAAGGCGATAATTTGAATCACAGAAATACATTTGGTATTTCGAGGATAATAATTTGAGCCTGACGCCGATGTTGAGCAAAAGGGAACGCTTAGTATAATTTTGACAAATATCTGCATAGGTTCCGAGCTTGATGAACCATCCGCAATGATTCGGGGAACCCTAACCCACCAACCAATCCATAATATACTAAAAACCACAAAAATAATAAAAAAAACCATTCAGCAAAAGTTGATGGTCTCGTAAAAAGTCGAAAAACACTTATTTTTGTCATTCCGGTGAAGACCGGAATCCAGTCTTTTCAAATAGTTACAGGGA
>JAFGGA010000052.1 GCA_016930835.1 Deltaproteobacteria bacterium | reverse complement strand
GGGACCGGGGTGACGACTTTTTACGAGTTCGTCAAAGGTGATCATTTACAGTCGCGTAACCAAAAACTAGGCTGGTCATTCCGCGACTTGATCGCAGAATCCATAGGTCCGCGCCAAATTTTTCAAAAATCTAAAATGATACTAAAAACATATCTTCACGGTCAGGTGCTTGGATTTATTTTTGATCATTGCTTTTGCCTTGACACAAAATCTTCACTTCCATATATTCGCATCATTCTTGCTCTTGGATCATCCCAAAGGCAGTGGAGATCATCCGATTCGGGAAGCAACCGTATTGAAATATAAACATTTTAAAGACAAATAAGGACACATGATATGTATACCGCAAGTGATTTACGGAAAGGTCTAAAGCTTCAGATTGATAAAGAACCTTACGTGGTTACCGATTTCCAATTTACCAAACCGGGGAAAGGCCAGTCGTTATACCGATGCAAACTCAGGAACATGATTACCGGCGTCATACTTGATCGGACGTATCGTTCGGGTGATACCTTTGAATCAGCCAACCTTGAAGAGCGAAAGATGCAGTATCTATATAACCAGGAAGATGAATTCTATTTTATGGATACAGGGACTTATGAGCAGACAATGCTTACAAAGGACCAGGTTGGAGATGCCAAAAACTGCCTGATTGACAACCTGGAAGTGGACATACTTCTTTTTGATCAAAGACCTATCGGGATTACCTTACCCAATTTTGTGGACCTAATGGTGACACAGGCCGACCCTTGGGTGAAGGGTGATTCCGTATCCGGCGACAGCAAACCCGTTACGCTTGAAACGGGGTATGTGCTCCGCGTTCCTCCCTTTATTGAAGAAGGTATAAAAATAACCGTTGATACCCGGACCGGGGAATATGTGACCCGTGTTAAGGAATAAGGTGATTGATCCCGGACAAGAAAGGCTGGTCGAGAAAAAGGATCGGCTCTCACTGCGTGCCAGGGTCATCATTTCCATTAGACGATTTTTTGAGGAAAGCGGTTACCTGGAGGTTGATACCCCGATCATCATACCCGCCCCCGCACCGGAAGTTCACATTGATGCCATCCGCGCAGGTTATGACAGGTTCTTACAGACCTCTCCTGAATTATGCATGAAACGATTAATGGCCTCCGGCTATCCAAAAATATTTCAGATCTGTAAGTGTTTTCGGGAAAGCGAAAGAGGGCATAACCATCTCCCCGAATTCACGATCCTGGAATGGTACCGGTCGGGCATTGATTATCAAGACCTGATGATGGAATGTGAAGAAATGATTCACATGGTTGTTCGTGATTTGGGTATTGGTCAGACGATTGCATATTTGGGTGATAGAATCGATCTAAGTCGGCCTTGGGATCGTCTATCCGTTGAGGAGGCATTCAATTGTTATTCTTCCACTTCCCTGAATCAGGCATTAGAAGAAGACAGGTTTGATGAAATCATGGTGTTGGAGATTGAACCACGACTGAACCGAAAAAGGCCTTTATTTCTCTACGATTATCCCGCGTCACTCGCTTCTTTGGCTCGTATTAAGGAAAAAAAACCGGATGTGTCTGAACGATTTGAGCTTTATTTGGGAGGGCTTGAACTGGCTAATGCCTTTTCAGAGTTAACCGACGCAGGAGAACAGGCAAGACGATTTGATTTGGATCAAGAGCGACGTAAAAGGATGGGGAAGTCCTCTTATCCCATTCCGGAGAAATTTCTAAAGGCCTTGGACACAATGCCTCCAACTGCCGGAATCGCCTTTGGTTTGGATAGGTTGGTGATGATATTGGGCAATACGGACCGGATTGATGACGTGGTTGCATTTACACCCGAGGAACTTTAACGTATTTTTTAAGGAGAAATAATCGTGGATGATGAACTCAAAAAAAGAACCCAAGAAACGGCAAAGGCATTATTCGGGAAGGGCATAAAAATGGATCCCCCATATCTGACATGGAAGCAGTTTGATAAGGATCTGGCCAAGGATTTCTCCATGTTTATTACGGGTAATCTCTATTCACGAACGGTTTTGACCTTACAGGAAAGACAGATGGCGGCGTGCGCCATGCTGGCTGCGCTTCGTGCCAGGGAGGAACTAAAACTTCATGTGAATGGCGCATTAAACGTGGGGTGTGATCCAAGAAAGTTGGCCGAAGTCTTTTTTCAATTGGCTACCTATGCGGGCATGCCTATCGTCAATGAGGCACTGGATGTTTATCGGGAGGTATTGAAAGAGAGAGGGGAGTGGCCCATTCATGAATAGACCATGGTGTTGTTCAAAAGGCTTAAATCAAATCGTTTCTGTTTATCCATGAATTTGAGTCACCCGGATTCAAACGATGAGACGTCAGCTTTCAGCGATGAGCCGAGTCTTTTAAAGACAAGCCCTTTTCACATCTCCTTGAGAGATTTCGATAATGGGGATTGCGGGATCAACCTGCTTAAATAATTCGGCCGTCATGGGATGGCAGGTGAAATACAATACCTGATGCTCGCGGGACAGATCTACAATACTCTGAACGGCCGCCTTGGCCCGATCCATATCAAAGTTTACCAAGATTTCATCCATGATGATCGGCAGTGACCCTGATCGTTTGGAGAACTCCATAATAAACCCGAAGCGAAGGGAGAGATAAAGTTGTTCAGCCGTACCGCGGCTGAGGTGGGCGATCTCCTTCCGGCTGTTATCCATACACATCACTTCGATACGATCTTCTCCGATGGGCGCTACGATACTTGGATATTTGCCCAGTGTGAGTTGTTTGAAAAACCGTCCGGCCTCTGAGATGACCTTGGGTTGCCTTTCTTTTTCAAATCGCGCACCTGCCATCTTGATCAATCCTTGGGCCAGTTTGACGGTGATCCATTCCTCGCTAAGAGAGGCCAATTCTTCCTTAAGACCCTCTTCTTCCGCTCTAAGCAATGAAATCCGTTCGTCATTAACCAGTTGACGAAGCCGTTCATCCAATCCGGCTCTATTCTGCTTCAGATGTTCAAGAGCGGTTTCAGTTTCATTCAATTCCTTTTCGTAGGCCATCTTTTGAGCTTCCAGGTCCTCCATTTTGAAGATAAGAAGTTCCTGGATCACCTTCTTCATCCCACCCCACTTACCGGATAAGCGTCTTATACGATCCTCATATGTTCGGATATCTTTCATCAGCTCATTGCGTTCTTGAAAGGTTTGGGCCCTTTTACGAAATACATCCTCGTTGGCGGCTCCACCGGAGGACAAAAGGTTTTGAATCTCCTTTTTTATCCTTTTGATTTGTTCATCTATTCGATCCAAAGATGCACGGCTTGATCGTATTTCATTTAGAAGGATTTGTCTTTTTTGACTGGCTTTTTCCGATTCTGTAAAATATTGGATAAGGTCTTGGACGTCATGTAGCGTCTCATGATCCGTTTTCGGTTTTTTATGATATATCTCGAATAATGGTTCAGCGAAAGCCAGGTATTCGGCCTTTGCCGCCTCAAGTGAATTCCTTCTTGATTTGAGTAGATGGAGATTTTTGATCTGTTCTTTGCATGATTCAATCAAGGAAAATGTTTCCAACACCCCTTCGGGAGATAATGCCTGATCCAGATGACGTTCTTCCAACCATGCCAGCCAGGCATTTCGGATATGGTTTGCATCCGATTCGGCTTGTTTGAGGTCAGCCTGGGCCTCATGGTATCTTTTTTCGGTTTGTGCAGCGTCTCTTCGGGCATCCAACCAAAGTAGCAGCTGTGACATTTGGTCCGTAAAATCCTGCTCCATCTGCTCCATCAAAACCGTCGTCGGTGGTTCCGACAGGGATAGACCGGTGCTCAAAGATGTTTTTTGCTTCTGGATTTGACTCATCCTGGTTTGGGCTTCATTTTTTTTGCTTTCCAATTCCCGGATCTTCGTAACTAAAGTGAAAGATCGATTTTGAGTGACCTGGTTTCTTCGCAGATTCTTTTTTATGATTTGGGCACTGATAATCCATAGCGCTATACCGACCATCAAGGAACCCACGACGGCTGAAAGGGGCCATTTTATCCCGGTATACCTCCCAAACCAAAAAAGAAACAAGACACCGATTCCCCAAGCTCCCATTATGATTCGAAAAGGCCATTTAGCCTCTTGATAGAATGGTATCTCTGAAATCATTTTTTTTTCTTCTTCAAGGTCTTTTAGACGCTCATCCAGATAGCGCCCTGCTTCCTTAGCCAGCCTTTCTTCCAATAGAATATCCCTCAGCTCTCGGCAGAAACCTTTTGATTGGAGTAGCCGGGTATGATCTTTTACGGAAGGTTCATCAAGCCTTTCTAATCTTTCTTCCGCCTCTCTTTTGCCCAAAAATACGGTCTCCAGTGAATCTTTCTTTCTTTGGGCTTCAAACCGGGCCTGCTCCAGCCTCTCCCTAAGATGTCTCACCTGTTCACGGGCGGCAATGGATAGGTCAAAGTCCTCGACTTGTTTCTCGGTCCACCATGGGCCCAACCGCGTCAAATCCTGATTGAATTTTTGTTCATGCAGGGGAATCTCCTGTTCCAGGGATAACAAGTCTTTTATCAGCGCCTCATAATGACCCTGATCTTTCTGAAGCCGCCGGATGGATTCGGCATACTGAAGCATATCCAGATCATTACTCAAGCTAGGGAGTTCAG
Organism: Deltaproteobacteria bacterium; assembly: GCA_016930835.1. GTDB lineage: Bacteria > Desulfobacterota > DSM-4660 > Desulfatiglandales > HGW-15 > JAFGGA01. The sequence goes on along the minus strand of JAFGGA010000052.1, from coordinate 22,526 downwards.
ATTCCTGGCGCTGAAGTTCTTCTTGTTTTGTTAGCCTTTCCAATTCAAGGGCTTCAATCCGAGAATAGAGCCCTTCCAATCGCATGATACCCTGTAGAGGAAAGGATTCAATGGGTTCAAGATTTTTGAGTCGATTTTGTGCCGTGGTCAGGCCGGACCAGTCGGGTTGGATATCAATAAGGTTTTCCACCTTTTTCAGCTTCAAAGTAACTTCCGTCCGCCGGTCTTCCAACGCGTCGATCTCACGGGAAAATCGAACGATTTGGCCCTTTATTTCATCATATTCAGCCACGGCACCTTGAAGATCCTTCATTTCTCTATGGATGGCACTGAGTCGTGAAGTCAACTGGTTGATCTTCGGTCTGTTACCCCCGGGTTTAAATAAATCGGCATCTTTTTTCTCCAGCATGGACTTCAGGCTCGCCAGGCTTTTCGGGTCGATACCGGCCCCTGCACTGTAAAGGGATTCCCGCACGGAGTCCGTATTCAAAGATTCAAAATATTGGAGCTCGGATAGGCTGAATGCATAAATATGTTTAAAGAGCGCACGGTTATCCGTTCCCAGTAAAGCGGTTAAGACCTCTTTCCCTCCGTGTGTATGGTCAGGATTGAGAACGTCCACCTTTCCACCTCCGTGCCCGGGGTAACGTTCCACTACATAGGTTTCATTTTGTTGGTTTTTAAGAGAGATGTTGCCACCATGTCGCCCACCGGCCAGTGGCGGGTAGGGATTTTCATTGGTCCTACCGTCGGGAAAACCGAAAAATATCGCCCTTATAAAACCGAGTAGGGTACTTTTCCCTGATTCATTTTGGCCTAAAAAAACGGTCACGCGCGGAGAGATCCCTTTGATCGTGAACTGGTGGAATAAGCCGAATCCGTCAATATGAAGACCATCGATCCTCATTGAGTATTCTCATTACAAAGGACTTGAAGACACATTTTTTCAGCCTTTTTGAGCAGGCTTCGAAGTTTTCGATCGTCAGGGATTCCAAGGTATCTGCGGGCCCTGGTATTTCCAAACAGGATAGCTAAGTCCTTTTGGAACCTGGAGTGAAGATCCGGCGCTTCATAGAGTTCTCTGGAATAGCGAAGCAGTTCTCCGATAAAATCCTGTTGGTTTATGAGCATGTTGAGGTCCCACTGAGGACCCGCGTTGAGTTTGATCCGGTCGATCCATACCGGGGGGGAATGATCAGCCCCCATTTCGACGATGGTTTCATGAAGACCGGCGAGATTGTTGGGGTCGCTTAGATATCCATACATGGGACCGTTACCGGTCAGTAAAATTCGGACGATGGAGGGCCGCCCAGATTGGCTTTGCGATAGGTCAAGGCATGCCTTGTCCAATGCCTCCACAAGGTCTTGCTCCGTGCGCATGGGGTTGATCGGTATTTCATGTACGACCCATCTGACGACATCCGCTTCGAAAAATTCCATTTCAACCTCATTATCTTCATGCACTTTTATCCAGTAACCGCCCTTTTCACCGGTTTCACGGATATTTCTCCCTTGGGTATTCCCGGGATACAGGATAACGGGGTGATCGCTGGAAAGAAGATTTCTACGGTGCACATGTCCCAACGCCCAAAAATCCATTTCGGATCTTATCAGATCATTCAAAGTACATGGTGCATAAGGTTCATGACCGGTGTCATTGCCCGCATTGGCGTGAAGGAGACCGATATGGAATGCCGAAGAGGTTCGCTTGAAAAGGCGCGCTAAATTTCGTGTCTCATTTTTTGTTGCGTAGCTGATCCCTTGGATACGGGCTAAAAGATGACCATCCTTGATCGCATCCATGGTTTCGATCTTGTCAGAGAAGATATGAACCCGTGAGGGCCATTCAAGACGGCTGGACCATTTATCTAAGGGATCATGATTACCGTGTACGATATAGGAATGGATCCCGGCTTCATCCAGCTTCCTCAGCCCGTCTCTGAATTTGATCTGTGCCCTCAAACTCCTGTCGGCGCCGTCATAGACATCTCCCGCGATCAGAAGGAAGTCGATTTTTTTTTCAATCCCGATCTCAATGATATTATGAAATGCCTCGAATGTGGCAGCGCGAAGGGTGTGGGCTAGATCTGGGTTGTTTTGATGGATAGTCGAAAAAGGACTATCCAGGTGAAGATCTGAAATATGTATGAAAGAAAATAAGGGCATCCGTCATCGCAAAGCATTAAACAGGGATTAATCGAAGTAGGAAGATATAGGGTGACTGGGCCGGTCCGATGATGATCTGGTTCTTTTCCTTATCCAGCATGGCCCGAGTTTCTTCGGATTTTTCGCCGATCTCCTTGCCGTTCACAATGGTCCCGAAGACACTTCCTCTGTCTTCGACCCAAAGCGTTCCGCTTTCATTCTTGATGGCTAGGTGATTCCTTGAGACTATATAAGGTTTTTCCTCATCAATGGCGAGGTCATTGTTGTAGAACACGTCCGTATCAGGGCTCACGGCGGATACCCTGCCAATCAGGAAAGGAAACTTTGTAATACGCAGGGCCGCGTTGTCCAAGACTTCTTTGGCCTCCATGGTCTGTCCTTCCATGACCACCTCAAATGCCTTTTCTTTACCGGTGTCAATATAGGCATAGGCCGTCCTTTCGGCCAGCATCTTGCTAGCTTGTCTGAGTCTTTCGAAGAAACTCTTTAAGATGGGAATAATGACGGATGGTTTGGTCAGCAAGAGATTATTAAATTCTTCATTGTCTATCACCCTTACCTTTAATTCTGATTCAGCGGTGACGGTAGCGGATCGAGGACGATTATCGATCAGTCCCATCTCTCCAAAGACCTGTTTGGGCCCGAGATTGGCCATCTTGATCTCTCTTTTTCCTATTCGCTTGGTAACCTTTGCCGTTCCGGATAAGATAATAAAAGCGGAGGCGCTTTTGCTACCCTCTTTGATAATGACTTCACCAGGCTGATATATCTTGATGTGATCCATATGGAACCTCCTCCAAAATCCATCCGGCTGTCACCATAACACAGTTTTACACACAATTTAAACGCTTTTTATTGATAGCGCAGGTCGGTTTTTTATGGGGTCATATTCGGTTATTGAGATCATCCAATGATATAGTGCTTATATTTTTTTCGACCCCCCCATAGGGTTCTGACATGAATGTCAATGGTTTGTCGGCATATGTCGCGGTTAACCAACCATCCCCCTTTGATTCCCAGTCGCGAAATATTTCTCCGGTTAGCCTATCTCATCGGAATGATATGTGTTTTTCTAAAAAATCCGGTTAGGGATCCTTCTTTTGCTGTGGCATATGTATTGCACATTCGGACCTTGACGGTTCAGACCCTTTTCTCATACCCGTCCAAGAACGCCTACTGGTATGTCCGGAATTGCGCATTCGGTATTTCGTTCGTTTCGCTCAAAACTCGAATCCTCGAATAATGGATAATGGTCTTTGGGACTATGGGATTATTTGAGCATGACTCGGAATACGATGCGAAGAATGTTGAAAAGAGACGATCATAGCTTCGATCTTAACGTCTAGAAAAGACGAACCTTAGATGTTTCCCGTTATGGAAATTATGTGAAAACAACAACCTAAATAAATAATATAGGCGCATTTCATATATTTTGGACACCAATGATGTTAGATAAAACAATAAACAACAAAGATTTGGATAAATATCTTGCTTCATTTGATTGTGGTTCGATGATTTTTCATGAGGGTGATCATTCCCAAGATTTGTACATTTTGGTTTCGGGCCAGATCGAGATATTCAAGGGGAATAATAAACTCACTGAACTTACTGAAAAAGGGTCTTTTTTCGGTGAAATGTCGTTTTTGCTTGGTCAGGAAAGAACCGCGACCGCGAAGACCAAGACTACCGTGCAAACGATTCGCGTCCCAAAAGAGGAGATCACGACTTTCCTTCATGATTTTCCCGAGCTTGCCGGCGAAATGACCAAATTATTGGCGAAAAGACTCGATGAAACGAGCCAGACCCTTTATCGGCTAAAGGAATTTTGTGACCAACTACCGGATGCCGTCGTGGCCACCGATCGAGAAGGAAAGATCATCACCTGGAATACCGCGGCGGAGGAGTTGTATGGTCAGGCATGGAACCGGATGAAATCACGATCCGTGGAAGAGATCTATGATGATCCCAAGGCCTTTAAAAAATTTTTTGATGAGGTGAGGGCCAAGCGTTCGGTCAGGGAAAAGATATTAAGTATCCGTCATCCTCAAAAAGGTCTCCGTTTTATCTCCACCAGTACGTCACTCCTGTTTGATGATTACCGTCAATTTCATGGGATTCTCTCATTGGGCAGGGATGTTACAGCAGCTCATCAGATGGGAAAAAAATATAAACGGGCCTATTTTTGGTTTTTTCTCCTTGCAATAGTATCTGCCTTATTGGCTTTGGTGATTTCCAGAGATTATCCGTCCCTATCCAAAAAGATCGAGTTCTTTCAAGACGCGGATCGATTATTGGAGGCTCAAATCAATCAAGATTATATGTCCTTGGGCGAGCAATTCGTAGAACCCATGTTGCGAAAGGATAAGGCAGCCGCGGTAAGGGTCATGGATGCTTTTTTCAGGACGCAGAGCGATATAGGGCCATTGTATACCGGAATGGTGCTGCTTGATAATGATCAGGATATCTTTGCCTTCTATGGATTGAGTGAAAATCATCCCGGGCGACAAATGGATGAAAACAGTTACGATGGAATTGATTTGTCAAGCGAGAGAGGGCGTACTTATCGGGTTATGACCTTATATCGCTCCGACCAGGACCACCCGACAGGCAAGAAAAGCGTGGAGATCGCCTTTCGACTAAAGCAAGGAGATCTTTTTATAGGATGGTTGATCTTCCATCTGGATTCCCATGTTTTAGCTGATCAATATGGGATGGATGGATCGGCCTTGACGTCGTTTCAATTGCAGAACGCTGAACAATAAACCCCATGAAGCCGTTAAGCAAGTCAGAATCTTATGGATATGAAATTTCCGAGGTTGAAGCGGGAGGTATCTATATCTTTTTGCGGGGCAGGATGGATTCTTCCAACGCGTCTCAATTGATTGATCTGTTCGGGTCCTTCATCAAAGATCGGCATCCTTCGCTACTAACTATCGATCTGAAAAAGGTTAGTTATCTGGATGATTTTGGCGCATTGGTCCTTGTCGAGCTTAGGGATATGATGTCGTCCAATGGTGGGCGGTTTCAATTGGTTAATGCCCGGGAGGAAGTTTTGTATGTACTTCATTCCGAAAATCGGATCAGGCCGAACTCTTTGATAAAGGCACATCCTCCAAGTGTTTTTGTCCGTTATGGAGATGCTATTCTTAGGTATGCCGCGGACGTAAAGTATCTCATCTCCTTTGTGGGTTCCGTGTGTTTGGCTTTTGCTTATTCGTTCCTGCATCCCCGCTCCCTTAGATTAGATGATACGTTTATATATATGCAAAAAACGGGAGTTGATGCCCTCCCCATTGTGGGGCTTTTGAGCTTCCTTTTGGGTCTGATCACGGCGTTTATGTCTTCGGTTCAACTTCAGCAATTCGGCGCGGATATCTATGTCGCCTCATTGGTTGCCTTGGGGATGTCGCGGGAACTGGGGCCGATCATGACGGCCATTTTAGTGGCAGGGCGGTCAGGCTCATCTTTTGCCGCAGAAATAGCCACCATGAAAATATCCGAAGAAGTGGACGCCCTTTTCACCATGGGATTTGAGCCGACACGATATCTGGTCGTTCCGAAGATCCTTGCATCCGTTATTGTAGTCCCGATCCTGACCCTGTTTTCCGATCTGTTTGCCATATTGGGGGGCCTGACAGTAGGGGTGTTGGTTTTGAATATCACCGCCAGCGCCTACATCTCCCAAACCCTTATGGACTTGACTTTATTTGATGTGTTCTGGGGTGTGTTTAAAAGTGCCGTGTTTGCCCTTCAAATATCATGGATCGGATGTTTAAGGGGATTTCGAGTTGACGGCGGTGCGGCATCCGTGGGGCGGGCAACCACATCGGCCGTTGTAAGCAGCATATTTCTCATTATTGTTTCAGATTCTGTTTTTGCCATTATTCTTCGATATTGGATTTAAAGAGCCGTGGAAAAAGATCCCATCATAGAGGTGAAGCAATTACGGGCGGGATATAATGGGAATACTATCCTTGAGCAGGTATCGTTTGGGGTTCTCAAAGGGGAGGTCTTTGTCATCATGGGTGGAAGCGGATGCGGTAAGACAACACTGTTCAAGCACCTTGTGGGGCTCATAAAACCCGTTTCGGGAAGCATCATTATAGATGGGGATGATATCGCTCATGGTGATGAAACATTACTTCGAAAGGTCCTTCGGAAGATCGGGGTGTTGTATCAAAGCGCGGCGCTTTTTAATTCAATGACCATTGCCGAGAATATCGCCCTTCCCATCAGGGAATATACGGATCTATCTGAAAAATCCATTGATACATTGGTCAAGATGAAGCTGACCCTTGTGAACCTGGATGGCTATGAAAACTATTTGCCCTCGGAGATCAGTGGCGGGATGAAAAAGCGAGCCGGTCTTGCAAGGGCCATGGCACTTAATCCCGAGATACTTTTTTTCGATGAACCTTCCGCCGGTTTAGATCCCGTTGCATCGAATGAGTTGGATAACCTGATCATTCAGCTCAACAAGAATTTAGGAACAACCATGGTTATCGTGACCCATGAGCTCCGGAGTGTATGTCATATTGCTCACCGGGCGATTCTGTTGGATAAAAATAAAAAGGGCATCCTTGTGGACGGAGATCCTCGATATCTGCGAGACCATAGTACGGATCCGATGGTAAAAGCCTTCTTTAACGGGCGTTCATGAGTTTCGACTCATTATTGCCTGTTTTACGAGTTTTGGATGACTGTTGAAAACATAGGGCTGATGGCGCTGTCGCCATGGGAGATAACTAGCCATGGAGAATGAAAACCCGGAAGCGTCGTATATGGATAAACATCATTTAGACTAATATGGCAACACAGAGAACCAAATTTGCGCTTGGGCTGTTTGTAACGTTTGGTGTCGGTATGGCCGTCGTGGCCGTCATATGGTTAGGTATGTCCAGATATTTGGAAAAAGGACAGTTCTATGCCACCTATTTTAATGAATCGGTCCAGGGCCTCAGTATTGACTCTCCGGTAAAATATCGAGGGGTCTCCGTAGGACGAGTTGATCGTATTACCGTAGCACCTGATGCCAACCTGATTCAGGTTGTATTAAAAATCGAATCGGGGCAGACTCTTGCTCGTGATATGGTGGCACAACTGAAAGCCGTGGGTATAACCGGGAGCATGTTCGTGGAACTGGACCGCAGGGGAGGCGATGAATCCGATAAATCACCCCGATTGAGTTTCCCCTCGGAGTATCCCATTGTGGCTTCAAAGCCATCCAATATCAGTGAATTATGGCAGGGGATTGATGATGTGATAAAAAAAATAAGGTTGCTTGATCTTGAAGGAATTTCAGTAAGGATAAAATGGACGTTGGAAAATATGAACGGGATGATCAAGGGTGCTGACATCAACGGCATTTCCGAACGGATGAAGCGATCGTTGGATAGCACGGCTCGACTTTTGGATGATAGCCGGTGGAATAATATCCTGACCTCTGTTGAGGAAGCGGGGCAGGCCCTTAAGCAGTTGACGGCAAAGGCCGATGTCGGTTTCAGCCGAATCGAATCAACCTTGAATCAAGTGGAGGGGATTGCAACCGATAATGCCGGGAACATTCATGCGGCCGTATTGAATTTTAGAAAAGCCGCGGAGCAAGCCCATAACCTTTTAGAAGACGGCACATCGATGGTGAATGATGTTGATGATTCGTTCTCTCAAATCGGACAAGAATTATTTGTCTTGATCCAGAATCTGAGCGAAGCCACTGAAAACTTGAATCGGTTCATGGGGCTCGTTTCCGATCACCCTTCTCAATTGATATGGGGAGAACCGCCAATTCCGAAGAAAGTGGAGAATGGTACCGCCAATGAATAAGATGAGCATTTTTAAAATCTTCATACTCCTGATCATTATATTCATGCTTTTGTGTTCTTGTCTTGGCCTCGAGCAAACCAATCCCAAGATTGAGTGCTATACCTTAGATTATGCGGCCACGCCCATGGCTGGATTCGGCGAACTCTCCCATATCATCAAGGTAAGGCGTTTTACGGTTGCTCCGTTATATAACACCAATCGGATCATATATCAGGATCAGGCTTTCAAGAGAGATGCATATATATACCACCGTTGGCTCGTTCACCCGAAAGATATGATATCACACTTGCTCACACGGGATTTTCAATGTTCAGGATTGTTCAAGGCGGTACTCCCTTACGACAGTCCTTTATCAGCTCTTTATACATTAGATGGAAACGTGGAAGAATTTCTTGAACGGGATTTGGATGCGGAATGGGAGGCGTTGCTGACCATTCGCATTATGCTGATCCATAAAGATGAAAAACAGAACAGCGATCAAATCTTATTTCAAGAGACTTATCATAAGAAATCAAGTTGCAAGAGAAAACACCCGGCAGCCTTGGTGGAAGCGATGAGTTTGAATATGTTCGTCGTTTCTAGGGAGATCGTGAAAGATATATACGAGTATCTTAAGAATCACGAGACGATGAATCAGAAATCGATCCAGGGATAGAACTTATTCACGAGAAAAAGCGGTCCTTAGACCGCTTTTTCTCATTGTGTTATTCATCGTCTGATGATTGATTCCACGTCGTTGTTCCTGCAAAGGCAAGGATCCAATCGATTTTTCAGATGGATTATGTGAATACGATTATTAGACTATGAATAAACGTCAACAATGGATCAAAATCTTAATCCCATCTTTAATCCGTATTGGGTCACATCCCCTAATGTGACTTCAGCATTGAAATTAAATAAAGGAAAAGGCGAAAATTGCAAACCGATAAGCCCTCGAAAACTGGTTTGTTCCACCTTATTCAATGCGACCAGTTCCGAATTTTCCTTCCCCTCGATCCTGATGGCCGAAACACCACCATATGGCGTGAACATCAATATTCCTTTACTTACTAATAGATCAATGGTTTGTGTGTTGAGGCTGATTTCATCCACGCCATCCAACTTGCTGTAACTTCCCCGAATGCTTACCGCCGGCGTAGCCACCGTTCCTGAAAGGAGAGCGTATTTAGCTTCAAGGCCCCAAAGCGTGACATTGGAGTCAGGGGTTTCAACATAGATGGCCCCGATGTCAATATCAAAAGGCAGGCCTTTCTGAACATGCAGCCTGGGTACGATCAGGTATGAATCCGGGTCGCTGTCTTCAACGAGTTTCCGCCAATAACTTTCGGTCTCGTTGATATCCGTAGCCACGATCTCCACACCGACATCAAACCCGGTTATGCCGAGGGGTTCCGCCGGCGCCATCGGGTTAAAGGCAATACCGGTTCCGAATTCTTCTATAAAGCGGTCAAACTCGGTTTGGGTGATGGTTTGATAGATTTTGATATCTTCCGCCGATGAGGGATTAGGGATAAACAGAAGTAATAAGAATATAAAAAAGAATTTTTTCATGAAAACTCCCCACGTACTCAGGAATGCCGTTATTCAATGGTAAAAGTAAGTTGTTTTAATACTTGCCCATCTTGGGCCACGATTTCGACCTTCCAATTTCCTTTGTATTCCGGCATGACTTTTTTTGAACTGTAGGTTCTCCAATTGTTGGATCGAACATTAAGGGGTACAGAGGCTACTTGGACATCATTAAAGTACCAGTTGTGAGTGATCTGGGTGTCGGTCTTGGCGCCAACAACCCGGCTGAAGCAATAGACTTTGCCAATATCATTGGAAAAGACGAACCCTGATTCCACCGGAGTTCGGTCCACTACATCTTGACAAATGACGGCATCTTCCACGATCAAGGGTTCTTCCATTTTGGCCTCTTGACCCAGACAGACGGAAGAAGCAATAAAGACAACCCCCAAAACCATCATTATGGTTACCAAGGTTTTTATTTTCATGATGATCTCCTCTCTTATTAAAAGTGTATGAATTAATAAATAAGCAATTTTCCATGAATGATATATTATACAACTCAACCGAATTGGTCAAGCAATAATTGTTATCTTGAGGATCGAATAAATGACCTGTTTTTGATTCCGCATTAGCGAAAACAAGTAAACTTCAGATTGAAGATAGTTTATGAATCGTGAAAAGGCATCAGGAGTTTTGGCATTGACACATAAGTCACATTCTCATATAGTTCCCTAAGCTATAGCCGCAATTGTTCCTTTTCATTTTTAGAAAAGAAATGGAAAAATCTACGTTGAGTAATATTACTCAATGATCGCCTTTTCCAATAAGATGCGATTGCATGCCCCTGAGGATCTGATATGAAAAGTCGTTTCCAAGGTTGTAATGACCTAGGTATTAAACAATCTTTTTTCTTTTATTTTGCTTCATTTTTCATGGTGGCTTTTATCACCTTTTTTTTGATCAGGCCCGCTTTTGGGGCTGTTTCTTCAAACGTCCCTTTGGATGATCATGTCTACCAAGACCTGGATAGATTGATCAACCAAGGTTTAATCAAAAGCGATCACTGGGGGACCAGACCTCTCAGCCGTATCGAGGTAGCCAGGTTGGTTCATGAAGCCCGTGAGAGTTGGGATAGGCTAGCTCCCGAAGAGCAGAATAACCTTGGGATAATCCGGGAGATTTTGATACGTTTCGAAGATGAATTTTGGGAGGAATTGTCCGTTGTGTCGGGTTTCCAAGATTCTTTGAATACTTTTATTAAACCATCTGACAGGGTCACCTTAAGCTATCGGTATCAGGACGGCGGCCATTCCTTATTCAACAATGAAGGCCTTGATTATTACGGAGGGAATAACGCCTTTGTCGATATGACCATGCGCGCGAACTTCAAAGGCTTTTTGGGTTTTTTCGCCCAACCGAGATTTGTTTATTACGAAAACAAGGACGACCTTAGTGATGTCAAGGGTCATGAGGTTGATGATAATCATTTTACATTTCATAGTTATTACTCGAAGCTGCAATTGGGGAAAACGGAGATTCTCTATGGCCGGGATTCACTCTGGTGGAATCCCTGTTATCATGGGGCCCTCATTATGTCCAACAATGCGGAGCCGTTCAGGATGTTTAAGGTCTCCAATCCCCATCCCACCATCCTACCGCTGTTTTTCAAATATCTGGGGCTTTTCAAATACAGCCTGGTGTTTGCCACCCTGGACAGCCAACGTCTAAACCCCAGACCCGGTCAAGAAAGATTTATCGAGGATCATAATAATCCTTATTTTTCAGCGATCCATCTGGATATGAAACCTTTCCCCTGGCTTGAATTCGGTATCAACCATATCAATATTTACGGCGGTGAAGACCGAGAGGATCTTGATTATCAAGATCACCTGGAAGTCTTGTTACGGAACAAAAACCTGACTGGCGACCTGTCGGCCAATAGCGAGACATCGGCTTTTATGGCCTTCAGATGGTACCGTTTTTCAGATTTCATCCCTTTGGCCGAGACAGTGAGCCTTTACGGCGAATGGGGAGGGGAAGACAAGGCCTACCCGCCGGATTATAGGGCTTTTCAGGTGGGACTGTTATTCGGGGATTTCTTGAAATGGAATAGCCGGCTGCAATTGCGCCTGGAATATATCAATACAACCCCCTTTAAAGACGAACCAAAAGATGTCTGGTATACTCATCCAGCGTATCCAGCTACTTATGAGGGCAGGGTATTCGGACATCACGTGGGGAGCAACGCGGAGGATTATTTCGCTAGACTCGATATCGCCTTGACATCAAAGTTAGGCATGGGCCTGCAGGCCGACTATGAGCGTCGTGGAACGGCGTTGGATGCGGAAGAGAAGGTGTCTCAGTGGCAGCTTGACGCCCATTATCGCTTATCAGATCATTTGAGCTTACTTGGAGTGTTGGGGGTTGAGGAGATAGAGAACGCCGGGTTTATCAAAGGGCCAACAGGGGATCATTCATTTGTTTCGGCTTGGATGCGGTATTATTTCTAATCCCCATAAATGATGAGTGTTTTCCGTTGGTACAAACCGAATAATATGATGAAGGTCTTCAGCTCCGCGTAATATACCTTCTTGATCCCGGCAGTTCTCAAGGCATCGGCAAAATGTTCGGTCACCCATTCGGCGGATACCCTGTTCACCTGCACGGTATGGTCTCGAAGGATACATACCTTTGAACCGATCGGTGTGTTATCGAAATTGGTTGTATACGGTCGAACAGTATTCGAGTAAAGCCTGCCCGAGCAAGCATAGCCGGTGAATAAGACAATAAGGAAAAGAATAAGGACAGTCCTAATCCCCATATACCACCGTTGTGACTCGTGTATAGAGACCGAACAATATCGAAAAGATCTCCCTGTCCGCGTGTCTAATCACCTTTATGCAGGCGCTATCCGCGGCGGCCTTGGTGCCCGCATCACCCCAGGCCACAAGATATAATACGGCGTATTGGTTGGCTCTTCCGATCTTTGTCCCCAATTCCGTCAGATGGTAATCCGTATCCAGCGGTTGCTGAATCTTCATGTATGTACATCCGGAAATGCTGATAGTGTATAGGATGGCTAAAAGCAGGAGAATGAATAGGGGTCTATGCATTGGAATTGCCCTTTCTTTAAATCGAAAATGAAGTTAAGTCTTATTCAAAAAGCACCCCGTCCAGTTATTTTCCCTCTCTTTGCGGGAGGGAGTAGGGGAGGGGGTATGAACTAGGGGGTATCCTACTCAGGGTGCCGTTAAAATGGATGGAATTATAGCAAAGGGCGAGAATGAACGTCAATCAACATTCTTACTTTCAATCCGCTATTCATGTATATGCCCTTAAGCCTGTCGATGGGCGGTGAAATTGCGCTTCGATATTGATATTGACAATCATGGGGTACATTATTATTGTTGATATTCCGTTGCAATAAGGAGAAGGTCATGGGAGACGAGATTGAATTATTCCGTTCATTTATTTCTCAGAAAGGACTCCGGAACACGCCCGAAAGAGAAGTCATCATACGTGAAATATTCAGCACCCATGACCACTTTGATGTGGATGATCTCTATTTACGCATGCTTGGAAAGGGAAGCAAGGTCTCTAAGGCATCCATCTATAGAAATATTCCCTTGATTATGGAGTGCGGCTTAATCAAAGAGGTTTGGCATGAAAACGGGCATATGCACTATGAACATATTTATGGACATGGGCATCACTGCCACCTCCGGTGCATTCAATGCGGCAAAGTCATCGAATTTGTGGACCGGCATTTGCGGCAGATTGAAAAACGTCTATCAAAAGAGTATGATTTTAAGATTATTGATCACAATCTGGACATTACCGGATATTGTTCTGATTGTAAGAATGGAATCAATGTATGATAAACGATAACTATTTGGAGAAAGAGAATTTTAAGACCCTAATTGAAAGTGATGATATTGGTCGCGTTGAGGATAGACTTAATGTGATCGATACCTTTTTGAGCACTGAGGAGCATGTGACCTTGGAAGAATTTATGGGTCTCTTGAAAGATAGGGGTTTTGATTATGAACCGGATTTTGTTCGACTCTGCTTAAATCGTTGGGTCGCGCATGGTTTTGCCCAGAAGAAACAGTTTGAAGGTCAACCGCCAAGATATGAGCACCACCATCTGGGCAAGCATCATGACCATCTTATTTGCACCAAGTGCGGAAAAATAGTTGAATTTCGTAATGATGAATTGGAGCGTCTTCAAATGCGCATTGCCGCGGAACGGAATTTTCATATGCTCCAGCACAAGATGGAGATATATGGTCTTTGCTCGGAATGTATGGCGAAAAGGAGCCCTTTAATACCCCTGGACACTGCCAGGACCGGCGAAAGGGTTATCATCAAGGAGATCATTGGTGGTCGAGGTATGAAAGGGAGGCTGGCTTCCATGGGGTATCGTATTGGAGATGTCTTGGAAGTGATTAGCAACGACGGCCAGGGACGATTGATTGTCGGACATGGCAATATCCGTTTGGCGATAGGAAGGGGTGTGGCGGCCAAGCTCATCGTGGCCTTGGTATAATTGAGGATTATATCGTTGAATGAAAAAAACCTTATTTGATTTTTGTGCCTTTACAAAAAATCACTTGACATATGTGATGATTTTATCTAAATAATTTCGTTTTATTTTAATAAATAGGGTATTGATTATGAAAACATATGTGGCAAAAGAACAGGAAGTGGAGAGAAAATGGTATGTCGTGGACGCTGATCAAAAGGTCTTAGGCCGATTGGCCACTCAAATCGCCATGCGTTTGAGAGGCAAACATAAACCCATTTTTACACCCCACGCGGATGTGGGTGATTTTATCGTGGTCGTCAATGCGGAAAAGGTAACCATGACGGGATCAAAATGGGATCAAAAGTTCTACTATCGACATAGCGGCTACATGGGCGGATTAAAACAGATTTCAGCCAGGAAGCTTCTCGAAAAGAAACCCGAGGAAATTTTGCGCTTTGCGGTTAAACGTATGTTGCCAAAAAACAGTCTTGGCCGGAGGCAATTGAAAAAACTGAAGATTTATGCAGGCGCTGATCATCCGCATCAAGCCCAACAACCTGAAAATTTGGAGATTTAGGAGACATTTATGCCCGAAGAGATCTATCATGCAGTAGGAAAACGTAAAACATCCGTGGCTCGTGTCTGGATGAAGCCCGGCAAGGGACAGATAATAATCAATAACAGGACGTTGGATGAATACATGACCAAGCAATCAGGTAAAGGCCTCATCCGGCAACCCCTTGAATTGACGGAAACCCTTAATCAATATGATATTACCGTTAACGTAAAAGGCGGAGGCGTGAGCGGTCAGGCAGGTGCGATTCGGCACGGTATCAGTCGCGCATTGATCGATATTAACCCTGAATACCGTCTGACATTAAAAAAGGCGGATTTGCTGACAAGAGATCCTCGAATGAAAGAGCGAAAGAAATACGGTCAGCCAGGGGCCCGGGCACGTTTTCAATATTCCAAACGATAAAAATATTTTTTGGTCCTTATTCCATTTCCAGCATATATCTATTGCAGTAACCAATGGGGAAGCTCTTGTAGTTTCCCCATTTGTTTTTGTCCATAGAAAAAATAAAAAGGTAACCCTGAACCGTGGACTCTAAACTGGCAACCTCCTATAAAAATATCATGTTGATTCTTGAATATGATGGAACCGGTTATCACGGGTGGCAGAGACAAAGACTGGAGCCTACGATTCAGGGGGTCTTGGAGGATAGGATTCAAATGATGGTTCATGAGCCCATCACGCTTATTGGGTCCGGAAGAACGGATGCGGGTGTGCACGCGAAGCATCAGGTATGCCATTTTTTAACCCATACCCATATCGATCCTGAATCGTTGCGAAATGGTCTTAATGCGCTTACCCCGGATGATATTTTGATCAGAAAGGCCGACTATGTCCCATTGGATTTCCACTCCAGATACAGCGTGAAAAGCAAAGTCTATGAATACCAAATATGGATACGTCACGAACCGAATGTTTTTCGTAGAAATTTTGTTTGGCATGTTCGGCAGGTCCTGGATGTTGAAACGATGAGACAGTGCGTATCGTTGTTGGTGGGGCGACATGATTTTTCGACCTTCCGATCCTCGGGGAGCGGAAACATGGATCCGGTCCGCGAGATGATTCACGCCGAGATCCGCGGGCCTGAGGATGGTATCTTGACCTTTATTTTCGAGGCCGATGGATTCCTCAGACATATGATACGCAATATTGTGGGGACGGTCGTGGATGTCGGACGCGGGCGGATGGGGTTGGTTGAATTTCGAGATATTTTTCAAGCAAAGGATAGGGCATGTGCCGGTTTCAAGGCCCCCGCCCAAGGGTTGTTTTTAAATATGGTAAAGTATTGACCTTTGTTCGCTTTGCGCATGGGAACGGTATCGGGGTTATGGTTCAACTATCTGAATCCAAAGGGGATGTTCTCGATTTTCCGGCCGCTTGATTGAAAAAAGCCTTATTTTTTAGACAACCGCCTATCCAGATATGAATCATGCACGGTTTCATGGATCTGCCTGAAAATCTCATCAAAAGAATTCACGGACAATCTTCCAATCTCAATATATTTGATTACAATCTCTTTGGTCACTTTCAGGACCAGTTCATCTTCTTTTTCCATGGTATCTCCAAAAATTTTAACAACCCCCACTGAAAGGAAGAAGGCATTTATTAGATCAGCGGGGGTTGCGGTTTAAGAAGAACCCACGAGAGCCCTCCTTGGAATGGATTCCTACCAGATTGTCCGAGAAAATACAACTCGATTATCGCCAGACACCTGGAATCACCGTACCGCATCTGGGACATTGGTTCCCTTGGATCATATTTTTTTGGATTGAAAATCCGAATCGATCGATCAGCAGTTCACCACACTCGTGGCAAAATGTTTTTTCCCCTTCATCGCCCGGTAGATTACCGGTATATACGTATCTTAGACCAGCCTCCATACCGATTTCTTTAGCCCGATGAATGCTCTCCGCGGGAGTAGGTTGGATATGGGTCAAGCGGTAAGTCGGGTGAAACCGGCTGATATGCCATGGGATATTATTATCCACGCCCACAAGGAATTGTGCCAATTCTTTTAATTCTTCAGGAGAGTCGTTCAGCCCCGGGATCAAAAGGGTGGTCACCTCCACCCATATCCTCATTTTGGCCATCATTTGAATCGTATTGAGAACAGGCTGTAATTTTGCACCGCACTGTTCTTTATAGAATCGCTCATTAAAGGCCTTTAAATCAATATTGGCTCCGTGAAGATGGGGATGGATATCGTTTAAACATTCCCCGGTCATGTAACCGTTGGACACAAAGACATTCCGGATCCCCTTTGTGACGGCCAAACGGGCCGTATCGGCCGCCAGTTCATAGTATATAGTGGGTTCGGTATAGGTGTAGGCGATGGTCGCACATCGATTGGCGCTGGCATCAGCCACGAGCATGGTAGGCGACATATCTTCCCCCCGGATCAGCCCATAATCAAGGGGCATTTGGGATATGTCCGCGTTTTGGCAAAAGAGACATCTGAAATTGCATCCCACCGTGGCAATGGAATAGGACCGGCTGGCTGGCAAAAAATGAAACAAGGGTTTTTTTTCGATAGGGTCCACATGCCTGGCAATGACCTTCCCGTATACAAGACTTATGAGCGTTCCGTCTTGATTTTCCCGAACCCCGCATACCCCTCTGGCGTGATTTTTTATCAGGCATTTATGATTGCATAATCGGCATCGGACCTTTTGTTCATCTATTTTTTCGTAGAGATATGCTTCTTTCACTGATGTCAAACCTTATTCATGAGTTCATTTGAGATTTCCGACTGATGTAATACCGCCGGCGACGGGTTGACCTGCTTTGTTTACCTTTAATTTGAGCGGTAGATTGTCGGTTTTTAAAGTGTATGCGATCCTCAAGCCAATTCCTAAAAATGGTCCAAAAGGGCAATGGGCTTCTTGGTAGCGAATCGGAGTAAAGCCGATTAATCTACGGAAAAATGGTGAAAATAACGGCGTGCTTTTCCATGTCATGGGCACCTGACCGAATACCTTCGTGATATGGGTCTGGAGTTCCCAGAGATTGAGTGGTTTCATATGGGTGACAAGAGGGCGACGGAAAAGCCCCAGCACCTGGTTCTTCATTCGATGCCATGAAAAGCCGTTGACCACCCCGATAAATATCCTCCTCCTGGTGACGCGGCCCGCCTCTCTGAGTGCGGATGAAGGGTCATCAAGAAACTCCAAGGTATTCATAAAAACAGAGAGATCGAACTCATTGTCTTCAAATGGGAGGTCTTCGGCCGAACCTGTTTTGAGTACGCTTCGGTTCCCAAGACGCTCTTTGGCTTTATTGATCATATAGGGTGATGCATCCACACCGGTGATATCCATACCCAATGAGGAAAGGAATTGGAGGTGTCTCCCGGAACCACAGCCGATGTCTAGAATTTTTTCACCTGGATGAGGGTCTAACAAAAGAGGGGCGTATTGTTCAATAAATTTATGAAATGATTTGCCCTCGTCGGAAAGATACCAGGATTCATAGCGTTTTGCGGAATGGATATCAAAAATGAGTCCCATGATAGGATCCCGGGTGATGTGTCTTTCGATTTACACGAAGGTTATCATGTTTTCTTTCGATCTTGATGGCTAAGAAATAGAATATCGTTAAGGGATTTTATAGATAGGGCGCAGGATACAAGATATGGATTCGGAAGTCAATGCAGCTTTTACGACAAATAATCCTGCGAACGATTCATCTTATCAATTTTTCAAGATTATTTTTTATCCACAGTTTTGAATCATGAAAACGGGAAAATCGTTTTTCAGCCTTTTGAAAAGCAGGATGGTGGGATAAATGACGGCCGTCCTTGTTTAGGTTACCAAGATGGTGATGGAGCATTTCATGGTATACAATGCTATCAATGACATAGTCGGGCACGAAAGATTTGTCCAAAACGGGATGGATCCGGATGGTGGATGTCCTGAAAGAATAGCTGCCCAAACGAATAGATTTTTGACCGGCCCTTTTTCTCTTCGCTCCCCAAGTAATCAAGCATTTGACATTATTATCGAAATATCTTTGGTTGAGCCCTTCAAATACATCCTGAAGATTAACGTGTTCCCCCTGAACCCTTATTTTGGCTATGCGCAGCCCGGGCGATGAAGGTACTTTTTTGATCTTTTGTTCGTTTTTTTTGATGAATTCGCCTAACAGACTATTATCACATCCACGTCTGCCGGAAATATAATGGGCAATAGCCTCAACAACGGCCTTATCCGCGTTTAGAAACATATGATGTAGTCGTATGGTATAAACATGGTTCCGTCTTTTTGCGTTGATCATGGATCGGGAATTATCCGTGATGATTAGCGTTAGGTCCTTTTTAAGATAAGAGTGAAGTCTTTTTTCTAATTCGATGATTTGTGCATCATGGAATCGATGCGAAGGTGTTATTTCATAGTTTGTCATTTGTCTGTTTTTTGGAAGATATGGAATAGACCCTTATTTGATCCCGTTGCAGATTTTTTGATATGATGGCTCATATCCTTTCCAGATATCCATGCCCAACCTATTTTGGGTGTCCACGATTTCATCAAGTACTGTTTGATCGGTCAAAGGGTTAATCAGTACGGCCCGCAAAACCACGATATTTTGTGGGCCATATGGTGTGGACTCCAATGTGGTTCTGGAAACGAAGGTGGTGTCATCCCTTCGCAGATCCCTGTGTAACATGATGTTCAGACTATTTATTAGCCGGTTAATCCTTTTGATTTTCCGATTAATCTCCCTGATTTCATCCTTGTTCTTGGATAAGGCCGCAATGCTAATCAATGCAGACAACTGTTCTTTGACCTTTTTAGGGATAAAGCGATAAATCAGAATAAAGAGCTGCGGGGTATTCAGAACCTCAAAATTTCCACAATGATCCAGGATGTTTTTAAGGTAAGCAGTGGAATGACGGGCATGTTGAAACAGGAGCCCATAGCCGTCACGGCCGATGATTTTGAGGGATGCCCAAGGCTTCAGGCAGGCAAAGGGTCGAGACCCTTCAATGGTGAATCGTCCGATATCCACGGAGTGTCTTCTGATAACATATTGAGATGTATGACGGATTAGATTGAGGTCCTTTTCACTCCGGAAGAGGATGAGTCCCATGCTCATGGGGCAGAACAGTAATTTGTGGGAGTCAATGGAAACGGAGTCGGCCTTTTCAATGCCTTGAAAAATGGGGCGATATTCGTCCACCAGTAGCGCCGAGCCGCCCCAACAGGCATCCACATGAAAATGGGCTCCCACTGACCGGGCCATTTCGCCGATCGCTTGAAGATTATCCACATTCCCTGTTTCCGTGGTTCCCGCAATCCCGATAATCGCGATGACTTTGGTCCTTTCTTTCCCTTTTGAATCGGATATCGTTTTCAACCGGCGTTTCAATATCTTGATATCCATGCGATTATTGTCGTCGACAGGGATGGTGATCACATTGTTCTCACCGATGCCTAGAATATTGGCCGCTTTTTTTACAGAATAATGTCCCCTTTTGGATATCAAAATAACCCCCCGTTGGTAACCATAGTGCTGAAGTGCCTTTGCTTCGCCGGCCATGCGAAGACCCGGAAAATCACCATCCGGTGGAAAGGCCTTTTCTCTGGCCACCAGAAGTGCCGTCAGGTTGGCGAGTGTCCCGTCCGATGTAACATTACCCAGTGCGACACGCGGATTTTGAATATGTTTATTATAAAAACCGTCCTTCCTTTGAAATATCAACTGGTGAAGCCATGCCATCAGTTCCCTTTCAACAAAACTGGATGCCTTGGCTGTTTCAATCTTGACCTGATTCTGATTTAAAGCGGCAATGATCATTTCAAGCAGGATCATAAAATAGGGGATCGCGCTCGTCATATGCCCGATATAATAAGGATTGCCCACCTTGACGGAATGACCGATGATGTTGGTTTTTATCTCCGAGAGGACATCCTTAATAAGAAGTGGATTTTCGGGGATGGATATTTGGTCAAATATTTTGCTGAGTTGGGGTAATGTGGCGCTGCTGTGGATGCCGCCCTTTTCCTGAAAAAAATCGTGGATCATCTCAAGGAGTTCATGCCCGAACTCAACGAATTTATCCGGTGAATCGGGCATGATGAACAATTTTCGCAGATATTCAAGATTCGATTTGATTTGTTTTTTTGATGTATTCATAAAGCCGTTGATCATTTTTCGTGGGGCGGTCTTCCCCGGCAGCCTCGTCCTTTTTAGCTATCATGTTCAGGGCAGCGAGGTCACTGTGCGAATAAAAAGAATCATACAATCCCCTCCCTCTCAACGGGGCAGGGCTTCGGCGTGAGTTCAACCGAACGGTTCGGGTGGGGGCGGTAAAGCAAGGTAACCATCCATCCTGCATAGTCACGCTCCGGCGTGACGGAGGACGGGTCCCCGGCCGCCTCCTCCACATGTTCTCCAAGTGACGCGCAAGCGGCGCTCTTAAAAAATGGCGAAGCCATTTTATTGGTGCTTTGTATAATGGATTTATTATAACAAAGTCAAGAAGTTTGCCGAGTCGGATTAAGTTGTTAAAAGAGGGTAGGGGTATGTTTCTCCTAAATAATTAATGGTCATCATCTCATCTTTCTTGATTCCCCGAATATAATTCGGAGAAATGGGTATCTTTCCCCCTCCGTTGGGTAGATCAATCATAAATCGGGGGATACAAAGTCCTGAAATATGACCTTGTAATCTCGACATGATATCCAATCCTTTTTTTAATGAAGTCCAAAAATGAGATGTCCCTTTGACGAGATCCGCCTGGAAGAGATAATAAGGCCTCACCCGTATTCGTACAAGTTTTTGCATCAATTCCTTCATGATCTTTGGATCGTCATTAACCCCTTTTAAAAGAACCGTTTGACACCCAATTGGGATACCCGCATCCGCGAGCAAGGAGCAGGCATGGGAGGCTTCGAGTGTGATCTCAGAAGGATGATTAAAATGGGTGTTGATGAAAAGGGGGTGAAACTGTTTTAAGATGAGAACAAGCTGAGTTGTAACGCGTTGGGGTAATGTGCAAGGGACCCTTGTTCCAATCCGAATAATCTCCACATGAGGGATGGATCGTACTTTGCTTAAAATATGATGTATTTTCTGGTCGCTAAGAAGCAATGGATCCCCACCGGATAGAAGGACATCGCGGATTTTCCGATTGCTTCGAATGTAATCGATACCTCCCTTGATCGTCTCATCGGTCACCATGATGGATCTGCCGACCTTCCGCTTTCTGTTGCAGAATCGGCAGTACATGGCGCATCGGTTTGAGACCAAAAACAAGACCCGATCAGGATATTTATGGGTCAGACCCGGGACAGGAGAAAGCCCCTCTTCATTCAAGGGGTCTTCAAATCCTTTGCCATCGGTCACCTCCCGAATGTCGGGTATGGCCTGTCTGTAAACAGCGTCCTCTTTCTTTTGAATTAACCCTAGATAATAGGGATTAATAAACATGGGATAGGATGTCGTCACCTTGTCAACGGCGGCTTCGTCTGTGTTCAGGAGAACAGGCAGTTCTCTTGCTTTGGTGATTGCATTGGAAAGAATCTGTTCCCATTTTTCCATGATTTTTTATCCCTTTGTTTCTTGGTGCTTCGATGTCGTTGACAGGTTTCATGAACCCGATAGTGAACCTGCCCTTTTTAATCAATCTTGTTGTTAATAGCAAGATCGTCCTTTCAATAAAAACAATCCGCTCTTTACTTTGAGAAAAAAATTTCATATGAGTATATACACAAGCCAAAAAGCCGGTGCTTTCTTGGCCCTGATAGTTTATGGGGGAGTCGATAAATAAAGGTGTTTTCGTTTTTATGCGACCAAATAAAGCGATGATATCTCTCACTGTCGGGACTAGATGCCGAATACTAGTGTTTAATCGCTTAAATTAACGATAGTATTTTTAAGTTGAGAACCTTTAACCTCTCGTTTTCTCCAAACAAAAGGTTTTGG
>JAFGGA010000051.1 GCA_016930835.1 Deltaproteobacteria bacterium | reverse complement strand
AGTTGGAGTGATTTTGACCCGCAGGCATATTACCGATATGGTGAGGATCAAAATCACGAAACAAGCTTTATCGTCAAGGCGCTTCAAACCGCAGTAGATGATTGGTGCAGGATTCAGGTATAATATCAGGCTGAAGAAAGGTTTCTTATCGAGGTATGTCTATTTTTTAACGGCAAACGGTTTGGCCTCTTGGATCAACCATAAAAGCAGGCTTTCCACGGTTCTTAATTTATATCCATAGACCAGATTCATGAATCCTTTCTTATCAATATTGTTAACCCGGGTCCTGATTTTTTCGGCCAATTTTTCAAGAATTCGGATCTGTTTTTCAACGAGATCTCCGGCTCCTGATAAAGAGAGAAAATCAAAGAAAAACATCTTGCCTAAAAATTCCATCCTGAAATCCCTGACATGTTCAACGGGGGTATTCAACCACTCCAGAAAGGTCTCCCGCCCTGCCGTAGTGAGATTCAGCACCCGTTTTGAAGGACGGGTCTCCTGACTTTCAGTATGGGATTCAATCAATTTCGTATTTTCCAGCCTTTTTAATAACACGTAGAGCTGGCTTGTGCTTGGCCGCCAGGCGGCTTCGAGAGCGGAGCCCAGAAACTGCATGATTTCATACCCATGCTTCGCGCCGGACATAAGGGCGCCGAGAATAATATATTCCGTGAAAGATTGTGGTGCCATAACATATCCTAAGATTGCGGATATCTAACATATCCCTTTAAAGCACGCAATCGGAAATAACCATGCACCTTTTGACCGGGCGACAAGCCAAGTTGATGCCATTTCTCACGAGAGACCTCCACCCTCACGTTTACTCTGTTTACATCAAGCGTAACCAAGGCCGCATCATCGCCTGTTTCCACCTCCCCGACAACCCCTTTAAACCGGTTGATCCGGGGACCCCGCGGTGGGCTCATCCCGATTTCAATGGCCCCGGGTCCTATGGTGAAATGCGAAAAAGGCTCCCCTTCATCCGGAATCAGGATGATGCCGCCTGCCCATTTGGCTTGGACCAGGCCATTCCTAAAAACCTTCAGTATCCGGCAGGATAGGACATTGGGGGTTTCCAAGAATGTATCGACATGATTTTGGTCATCCCCTTCCAAGGTCAAAGGGGTGGACGAGGCCGTCAAAGAACCGGATCGCATAACCCATATGGTCTTTGCCAGGTCGCCTGCTTCTTCAAGGTCATGTGTGACAAGGATCGTGGTCAGCCCGACTTCTTTCTGAAGAGCCTTAAACTCCTCCCGAAGATAACGCACGGTCCGGAAATCGAGTTTGCTGAATGGTTCATCCAGGAGCAAGATCCGCGGAGATGAGGCGAGAACCCTGGCGAGGGCCACTCGCTGCTTTTCCCCACCACTGAAGGTTCCGGGCTTCCTGCCGCTCAGATGCGTGATGCGTAGCAACCCCATCAATTCCCTGGCCTTTCGATGTTTCTGAGAGCGGCTTAGGTTCGAACGCTGCATGGCCAGAAACAGATTCCCCTCTAATGTCAAATGGGGGAAAAGATGCAGATCCTGGCTCACGAAACCGATCGCGCGCCGATGAGGCGCAAGCATCTGGATCTCCTCCTGATCCACTAGAACCCGGCCTTCATGCGCGTCCAGTCCGACGAGGATTCTCAGAAGGCTTGTTTTACCGGAACCGGAAGGCCCGACAATTGCGCAGATATCACCATCGTCAACATGGAAATGGCCTGGACATACAAATCGATTTTTAACACCGATCATCTCGAGAGCGGCCATTGTGCCCCTCCCTTGTTATCATGGCCAATTGGCAGGTTTATCATGCGGGTAGCCAATAAGAGGATAAATGCCGCACCCATCAACACCAGCGCGCAGGAGACGGCGATTCCAATCTCACCGCTTGAAATATTAAGATAAACGGCTATAGGGAGTGTTTCAGTCCTGAACCGGGTCGCGCCTGCCACCATGAGGGTCCCGCCGAATTCCCCCATGGTTCGCGCCCAGGCAAGAATGATTCCTGAAATAAGGCTTCGGCCGGCCAGGGGAATATTGATCTGAAAAAACACTTTCAGTGGGGGCATCCCCAAGGCCGCGGCAGCCTCTTCATAGCCTCTGTCCACGGAGGCAAAGGCCGCTTGAGAACTGCGCATCACGATCGGCGTGGCGATAAAGGCCTGCGCCATCACAGCCCCCCAGGGTGTCAGAACAATATGGAGCCCCAGTTCGGATAAGGGTCCGCCCAATAGATCCTTACCGAAGAGAAATAACAGCCCGACCCCGGTCACAAGCGGTGGCATGACCAACGGCAGGTCAAGCAGGGTTTCGAGGAGGCCTTTGCCTGGAAAATTCCTGCGCGCCATGAAATAGGCCGCTGTAACGCCTAAACATATTGCCGTCGCCATTGCGCCGCAGGCGGTTGTAAGCGAAAACCGGAGAGCATAGAGAGTCTCCGGGTGAAACATCGACGCCCATAATTCGGCAGGGGAAACCTGGGTCATCAGGGCCAACAGAACCCCGATGACAATCAAACTGAAAAAGATTAATGGAATGGTCAATAACCGGTCAAGCCTGTTCAATGGGACACCTTTTTGGGTATGATTTTAAATTTTTGAAAAACTTTGGTCAAATTCATGGATTCCGCGATCAAGTCGCGGAATGACCAATATAGTTCTCGGTTACGGAACCGTAACTTGTCATTTCTGGTTTCTGCCCGTCATTCCGCGACTTGATCGCGGAATCCAATGTTGACATACTCGTAAAAAGTCGTCACCCCGGTCCCGTATCAAGTACGGGATAGACTGCAGCCGGGGTCCAGATCCCATGTAACTATCTGAAAAGACTGGATTCATGCCTTCGCCTGTCTGCGCACGGACACGCACAGGCAGGCCGGAATGACAAAAACGCGTGTTTCCCGACTTTTTACGAGTGCATCAATGTTGGGGTTTTGAAAAGATCTAAATTGTTACCTTTTTTGTGTTTATTTTATGGGGCCGGCAGAAAGCCGTATCTACCGAAGATCTCGACCGCATAGAAGGACCCGAGATATTCCGCCAATTTTCGGGCCGCCGCGGGATCGGATGCGGTTTTCAATGCCGCCACAGTCACTATTTCAGGGGTATACCAAGTCGGATCGATATCAAAGTAAGTCAGGCTCTCCTTGTTTTGGAAGGCATCGGCCCTGGCGATGATGGCTGCATCCACATCCCCTTTGACCACATAGAGGGTCAGTTGTTTTACCGTGGCTGCGCGGACAATGGTATTTTTGAGTATGGCATCTTTAATCCCCGAATTTATCAGGATATCCTCCGCGGTTCGTCCCAGGGCCATTGCCTTGGGATCTCCCAGACCGACACGAACACCTGGAACGGCCAGATCATCAAAGGTTTTTATCTGATTGCCCATCTTCTTATTGACGGCGAAAACCGGTGTGTGCAGTACGACCTGTTTTGAAAAGATGACCTGGTTGTTCTTCTTTAATTGCTCTACATAAAAATGGGAACCGGGCAAAAACAAGTCCCCTTTACCGGTGGCCTTGTAACGGGTCAGCATTTGACCGGCTCCTCCGAATTCGACTGCAACATTTATCCCTGTTTGTTGCTTGTAAGCTTCCAACAACTCATCAATCGGCTGCCGGAGGCCGGCCCCGCAATACATAAAGAGATCCTCAGCCCCGGCCGTACCCAACGTTCCAAGAAAAATGACGAAAACAGATAGTGCAAAGCGAATCAGACCCCAAATCTTCAAAGACCTAAAAAATCGATAATCCATAACAATACTTCCTTATATTTGACGAAAAATTGAGTATCATGATGCGGAAAGATACTGGAGAGCTACCCACCAATAAGAAATAGTCACAGCATGCCGCTTGTCCGCCCATTATCCTTCTGGAAGGCTATTCTGGAGTATAATATTCTATTATGGAAGTCAATAAAAAATATTCTTCCCCTTTATCCGCAACCGCCTTTGATGAATGAATAATTTAAAACCTAATCAATCCGGTATATTAGATCCGTTTACCTTTATTTGCTAATCACCGTTTCATATGGACGTGTAAATATGGCTCTCTTGGGATATCATGATATTCACGAATGTTACTATTGGCAGAAAAGGGAGGCATTGGAAGATGATGTGGCACCGCCATCCAGGATTTGCATGTATGGCGTGTGGGGCCTGGTCATTACAGTGCTATTATTTCGCTACGATCGGAAGAAGATCAAAGCGCAAGAGAGCTAAAGAGCCATCTGTGCCATATACCTGATCTTTCCCATGTGACCGTGGAAATCAACGGATGATGATCAGACATCCCGATTTATGGATAGCGGTCATCCTCTTTTGATTCGCGGCAGCCACATACCGACCTCATTCATGTATGCTTTATAATCCTCACCAAAACGATTGAGCAACAGTTTCTCTTCGTATCGTGACAGGTAGTATAAAAAAATCACGGCGCCGATCCATACCACACACGCTGCTATGGACATGCTAATGATAAAGAGCCCCAGATATAGCAGGACCTCACTCAAATAGATAGGGTGCCGCACGATCCTGAATATTCCCTTTCGGATAACGGTGGGTGTTTCTCTCACTTCATGAAACACCGTCTTCAGACCGGACCACGCCAAATAAGCGGATGAACACAAAATAACAAGGCCTGTCAGTATTCTTATCAGTTCTGGCACCATTTCATTAAGTCGTGTGCTATAGTGAAAAACAAATGAATCGGTTATCCATACCCCAAAAAAAAGCAAGGCGCAAATTCCCTGCCCCATATCACCCCATTTATATTCGCCGGTAAGGTCATCCCGCTGGTCAAACCATTTCTCGTGCACTGTTTTTGATTCTTTTGATGGTGTCTGTTGCCGTTCCATTTTGTTCTCCTATAAAATATTCATGGTCTCCTTCGATGGAAAAGAACCGCGCCTGGTGAAGAGATTATACATAACCGGAACGACAAAGATCGCAAGCAAACCCGATACGAATATGCCCCCCATGGAGGCGATACCGCAGGCGTTTCGCAATTCCGCCCCGATCCCTTGCCCGATCGCTAAGGGGAGCATGCCCAGGACCGCAGCCAGGGTGATCATCACGATGGGGCGAAAGCGCTCACAGGCGGCCTGGACCATGGCCTGGTGCCGTGGGACTCCGTTCCGGAGCAGCGTATTGAATTGGTCCATGATCAGGATGGCATTGTTGACCACGATCCCGATGAGCATGACGCTTCCCATAAGGACAAAGATCTCGATGCTTTTGCCCGCAACCGCAAGGCCGTAAAATATACCGATCAGCGAGAGGGGAACCGTGACCATAATCACGACGGGTTGTCTGAAAGACTCCATAATGGCCGAAAGGGTGAGAATGACCAGAATAAGGGCGATGATCGCGGCCTCAAATATCTCTCCCTGTGATTCCTGTAAGGCTTCATAAGTCCCTGCGAACCTGAAGCCATACCCAGGGGAAAATTCCCCCTTTTCTTTCAATAGCATTGAAAGCTCATTGACGGCGGTCCCGAGGGGTTTGCCTGATTCTAGATTGGCGTAAAGCTTGGCGACACGTTGTTTGTCGACACGGGTGACCTGCACGGGAGAGACGGTTTCCTCGACCTTACCGAGGTTGGTCAAAAGGATAGGCAATCCCGGCCTTCCAGGGAACATGAATTGCGCAACCTGATCTTTTCCCTTCACTTCCTCCATCTTAACGATGATATCATAATTTCTCGCGTTTTGCTTAAAAGTAGCGGCTTCCATCCCCTCCAGATTGGCCCTTAATATGATACCGAGTCCTATGGCGGATGATTGCAGATCGGCCAGGATCTCCCGGTTGGGTATGATCCTGAGTTCCGGCTTCCCTTCTCTCACGCTTGTATCCTGGTCAATAATGCCGGGTATCCCTTCCGAAAGGTCCCTGGCCCTGAGGACAAGCTGATTTAGGGTGTCAAAGTCCTGGCCGGAGATCTCAAGTTCAAGACCTGAAGCCTGTCCGCCCAAAATAGAAGGAATGCTTACGGTTGCTATCGCATCCGGAAGGGATGTGAGGCGATCCCTGACCCTATTCATGAGATCATTTAGCGTGATATGCCGATTGATTCGTTCGGTAAATTTCAAGAGGATCTGGGCCAGGTAAATCCCTTCCGAGGCCTGGCCCAGCAGACTGTCCACTTTTCCGATAATGCTCATGGTGTGCCTGAGGTGGGGCAGGTCCCTGAGCATGCCCTCGGCCTCATGGACCATTTTTTGGGTCTGGTCCAGGTTATATCTAGTGGGGAACTCCAGTTTGATGAATATCTCACCTTGATCCGGTTCTGCTGCCAGTGTCGATCCCAGTCTACCGGCCACAAACAGGGAATGGAGCAGCAGCAGGGCCACGGCCACAAGCAGCATCATAGCGGACCATCTATGACGTTCCAGAAAGGTAAGAATAGACCCATAAACGGATATTGTCCGGTTGAATACCCTATTCCACCCCCGTTCCATCCTGGCCAAGAGGGACCGGGAGTTATTTTCCTTGGGGCTTAAGAGGATAGAGCACAGGAGGGGGGTAAGGGTGAACGAGACAAGTAAAGAGATGGCGGTCATGATAATCATGGTTATGGCAAAGTGCATGATAAAACGACCGATAAGGCCACCCATGAAGGCAATGGGAAACAGCACCACCACATTGGTTCCCACACTGGCGAGGACGGCTATGGCGGCCTCGCTGGTACCAATCCGCGCCGCCGATTTGGGAGCTTCACCCTGATCCAGCTTTTTCACGATGGCCTCCAGGATCACGATGGAATTGGTGACCAGGATGCCCACGGACATGCCTATGGCCAATAGGGTGACCGTGTTGAGAGTGAAATCCAGGATATTCATAATGGAAAGGCCGATAATAATGGTAAGGGGCATGGTCACGGCCACAACCATAAGGGACCTGAAATTATATAGAAAAAGAAAGAGTATCAAGGCCGTGAGGCCGACACCCTGGGCCACATTGACCCATGCACTGTTGACGGTGGCTTCGATAAATGTGCCGTCGTCCGTCACCCAAATGAGTTCCATGCCCCCCGGAAGTGATTTCTGGATGTATTGAATGGCGGCCTTAACATCATTGACCACCTTAACGGCATTGGCGTCCGCCTTTTTTACGACCTTGATGGCGACACAACCTTTACCGTCTATCTTGGCGACTTGTCTGATTTCCTCCGTCCCCATGACCACACGGCCCAAATCCCTGATATACCATGTCTGTCCTTCTGTATTGGAGACTTCCAGGTCGCCTATATCCTCGATACGTGAGAGGTCCGCATCAAATTTGACGGCGTATTCCATCCCTTTTTCCCGGACGCGGCCCGCGGGGATGGTCCGGATACCCTGGCGAAGGGTCTCCACCAGATTCATGCTGGTGAGTCCCCGGGCAGCGAGCTCTTCCCTGTTCAGCAACACTTGGACCTCCTTCCGGGATCCTCCGATCAGTGTGACATCCGCCACGCCCGAGATTACCGTGAGGCGATCCCGGAGTGTATTATGCGCGTAGTCATAGATCTCTTCAATGGGCAGATCACCGGTCAGGGCAAGCTGTATGATGGGCTTGGCATTGATATCATATTTGAGTATCTTCGGATCTTCGGCGTTTTCCGGAAATTTCGCACGAATAAGATCCAATTTTTCTCGTACGTCTGTGGAAGCAATGTCCACGTCCACGTCCAGGTTGAATTCCAGGAAGGTTAGACATACATTCTCCATGCAGGAAGAGCTGACGTGTTTCAGGCCTTCAATGGTGACCATTTGATCCTCTATGGGCTTGGCGATATCCGTTTCGATCTCCAAAGGGGTAGCACCCGGGTAGACGGTCGTGACCGTAATATAAGGCATGTCCGTCTTGGGCATAAGCTCCAATCCCAATTTCCGTGACGCGTTGAACTCGAGAATCGTCAGAGCGATGATCAGGCAACCCATGGCAATGGGCCGTTTTACGGATGCATTGGAAAGAAACATCAGTTGCTATCCTCCCCGATCACGTTGATTGATGAGCCGTCATTGAGTTTGTCTTGTCCCATGGTGATAACAGGCGCACCTGCCCGGAGACTGCCCGATGTGATTTCAATCCAGCCGTCCGTTTCCATGCCTGTTCGCACCTGGACCATCTTGGCCTTATTCCCTTCGGCAGTGAAGACGATATCATGTCCGCTCCTTCTGAGCACCGCCTTTACAGGCAATCCAACACCTTTGCGGCTTTCCAACAACACGCTCATCCTTGCCATTGAACCGGGCACAACGCCTTCCTTTGGACGCTCAAGTAGTGATTTGACCTCAAAGGTCCGCAACTTGCTGTCTATTGTGGGGCTTCGATAAGTCACAGGCATTTTCCCGACCGCAGTCCCGTTTACACTGACAAGCATCATGGTTTGATCCTTAATAATCGATGAGTAATATTGTGCGGGTAAAAGACCGGAGATCTCGAGTATTGACAGGTCATCGATCCGGAGGACGGAAATTCCCGCTCCGACCATTTCGCCCGGTTCATGCAAACGCTCGCTGACGTGCCCCGTAATCGGGGCCTTTACCAAGGAGTCTTCAAGGTCCTTTTGAGCGATGATCAATTGGTTCCGGGCCTGTTCCTTCTGGCGTAGGGCCAGGTCGGCGCTGGCCCGGGCCTCATCAAGGGCGGCCCGAAGTTGTTTATAACGGGATTCCTGGGACTCAAAGGCATTTTTCGTCACGGCCTGATCTGCTTCATAAAGCCGCTTGAAACGTTCATAGTCGATTTCGGCCTTTTCCAAATCGGCATTAATCCTGACAATGGTGGCCGTGCGCGCTCGGTATCCGTAATCGGCCACGGCCACGGCTTGCCTGGCGATCTCCCATGCCTGGCTTACCTTTATTTTGTCCATCTGAAAAAGAGGCGTCTCATCCTTAATGACATAATCCCCTTCTTCCACAAATATTTCATCAATCACTCCCGGTATCCTTGCGGATACAAGGCTGAAATTCTTGGTCCCCACATTGCCGTAGGTCTCAATGCGTTTTTCAAAGGTCATCAGCCTGGATGGGGTGGTGACCACGGATGTGCGTTCTTTTTCGCTTTTAGGAGCCTCGTCTTGGGCTGCAGCCTGATTGATTACCAGATTTTCAATGGTAAGCCATCCTATACAAGCCAGTATGATGATGCCCGACAAAGTCCATTTTCTAATTTGTTTCTTCAATTTTTTAATCCTTTCCCGTTAGTCCCATTACATCCTTCATGGTGACGACTGCCACCTGATACTGGTAATCCGCAAGATTGACGTTGGTCTCGGCTGTGGTGTATCGACTCACGGCACTGAGCTTGTCCGAGCCGGTGACCAAACCTTCCCGCCATTTGGCCTCGACCTCTTTGAGGGCGGTTATGGAGGCATCCCGTTCCATCACTAAAAGATCTTTCTGTTCTCTTGCTCTATCCAAGAGGTTCCTCGTATTGATGACCTCCAACATGATCTTCATGCAGGATTGCTCTCTTTGGATCATGGCCTGCTGATGTTCCTGTTTTGCGGCCTTGTAGCGCTGGATGCTTGCAAAACCGTCAAAGAGGGTCAGGATACCGCAGATCCCATAACTCAGGATGTTTTCATAGTATTGATAAGAGTCACTGCTGTTGGTGTAATTGCCGAAGAGGATTATCCTGGGCAGAAAAGCGGCGATGGCCATTTTGATGGTCCCTTCCATTAAGGCCACACGACGGTCGGAGATTTTGAGCTCAAGCCTGTTGACCATTGCTTCCAGTATCTGTCCCGAGACGTCTCCTTCCTGGATGGACATGGCAGGGATACCCGAAAGGGTGATGTCAACCAGAGGTGAAAGGCCCATGGCCTCCATAATCCTAGCCTTTGACTCGGATCTAAGCCTGTGATTCTCTTATAGGCGGTTTTCCTGGGATGCAAGAAAAAGCCTGGCCGTCTCAAGTTCGCTCTTAAGGATAAGCCCTTCTCTGAATAAGGCATCCATCTCCCTGACCAGGATTCCAGCCTGTTCAACAGCAGAAACAATAGCTTTCTCGGATGCCTCATGGGAAAGACATGCGATATAGAGCCCCGTCACCTGGAGCGTGATGGCCTGCCTTACCCGTTCAGCCACAAGATGCTGTATCTCTTCTCCCTTCTTGTAGGCGTTATAGAGAAACCATGTCGATGGATTAAACACCGCGAGCTGGCCGCTGATGACCCATTGCGTAATATCCTGATCAGAGGATGCGACATACATGGTCACGGCCCTACGCATTTGCTGTTTGTCGTTGTACAGGTCGGTATACTGCAGGTCTACATGGGGCAGAAAATAGCTGAAGGCTATTTTTCGGTCGAGCCCTGCCAGTCTTCCCTTTATGTCGGCGATCCTGATGTCCAGGTTATTTGCAAGGGCGATCTCTACACATTTTTCCAGGTCAAGACGCCCATCCTCGGGAACCAGTTCTTTTGTCTTTTGTTCCAGTGTTTTTGAGAATTCAAAGGCGTGGTTGGTGCGCATTTTATTATAGTCCGAGGTACATCCAGACATCAAAGCTGCAATAAGCATTGTTATGACTGAAAAGGGCAGAAATTTGACTGCGGCGCATAAAATTTTTTTACTCTTTAGAATCAAATAGCACCCTCCTTAAGGATTTCATTCAGGCTATGCATTAGCATTTTATATATTTTTTCTAATGAAAAAAGCATCTTCATAGGTATTTTTTCTAATGTTTTTGTCATATCCTGATAATATATCGGCATAATCTTTTCGCATAACTTTACGCCCTTTTGGGTCAGCGTGATGACCAGCTTTCTGCGGTCATTGGGGTGGGCGAACCTAGAGAGGTATCCCTTGCGCTGAAGGGAGTCCAGATTGCTGGTCATGGCAGGCCGCGTCAAGCCGACTTCCTCCGCCAGCTGGGCCGGCATCAGCGGACTATCCTGTCGATAGAACAGCGCCATCAAGGTCTCTAAATGTCGCAAGGAAAGGCCATAACGCTTTATAGTTACGTATTCTATGAGGTTTTCGAGTTCCCCGTGGAGATAAAAAACGGATAGGCCCTTTTTGACCATTTCGGGATCAATCCCCGGATCATTGAGATCATTCACATAGGTCATGATTCTTTCTATGCTTTCCTGTCTTCTCATGTCCATCGACCTCCTTTCAAGGATCTTTATAGTAGCACATCAAACTATTTGATATTAAATGATTAGATATCTAACTAAAAAAAGTCAAGGAAATTCCTGTGCATGCATTCAAATTTCATCTACCAAGTGGGGATCAAAACCTTGATATTCTTACATCGTCATGAAGTAAGGATAACTGAGATAAAAAGCGATACTTACCTGCTCGTTGAAATGACTGAACTGCGTTTTGATCTTCTCGCGAGATTACAAACATATCCGGAGGGAAGATGGGGACGATCTGTCGAAGTAATACGAAAGAGGAAGGGGTGGAGCGATCGGTTACTAAAACGTGTCGTGAAAGATATTACTATGGAGACCATCATTTTTTATACATGAAAATGGACAATCTTTTGATGACCTATGCCGCTCAGGGGGAGCTCTTTTGTAAGTCCCAACTATTCATCATAAACCTTTGGGACGGCACCTGGGCCTTCATAATCTGCTGGATGAAGCCCCATCGGACGGTCTCTCCGACCGAATCCATCTTCCGTGCCTGCACGGTAAAATATTCGCGGCTGGGGGGCGGTAACGGGCTTGGTCGAGTTTGAGTTGGAACTTACAAAAGAGCTCCCCCTGGGCGGCATGGAAGGTTGACATGGATTGCTCAAAATCGATTAAAAGATCAACCATAAGAGTGTCTAAATATGAATGCCCCCATTCGTCAATATGTTTAAAGATGAAATAAAATGATATGGAATGATCTAACCGTTCATTCGTTCCATTCCGGTTACACTGCCATGTTATATCATGAAGCTGGTGACATATATCTGGTCTCACATGCGCTTAGATACAAAGATATGCGGAGTACCAGAAAATATGTGATTATGGATTTGGTGCGGACAAGAGAAATAATCGATCATTGTTTTCATTAAACCTTAAAAAAAACGACCTGATTGAAAAGCTATTACAGCTTGACAAACAAGCCGACCCATATTAGCTTAGTTTAGAACTAAACTAATCAAGTGAGGAAATATGAAAATCGGAATACATGAGGCCAAAACCCAATTATCGAAGCTCATACCGGCCGTTTTGAGCGGCGAGGATGTTATCATTACCAAAGCCGGACGACCCCTTATCAAACTGGTGCCCGTTGAAACACAGGGCGGACCACGACCTCTGGGCGCCTATCAAGGAAAGATCAAGTTTCATGGCGACCTTTTAGAGCCGATTCCCGAAGACGTTTTGGACACTTTCTGGCTGAAAGCGGATGAATAATCAATACCTTCTTGACACCCATACCTTCCTCTGGATGGTAGCCGATCCGGATGCCTTATCACCAGGAGTATCCAAGATCGTCAGTGAACGAAGCAATACACTTTTTCTAAGCGCTGCCAGTGGCTGGGAAATTGCTTTGCTGCGACAGCTCAATAGGCTCGAATTGCCGGATGACCCCCGGCGCTTCATACCTGAAGCCATGCAGAATTTTTCCGTTCAACCATTATCCATTGGTTTTCAAACCGGTATTTCGTCAGCCTCGCTACCTTTGATCCACCGAGATCCCTTTGATCGCATCATTATCGCCGAGGCAATAAAGGAAAAATTGATCGTGTTAACTAAAGATAGAGTGTTTCGTGAATATGGCGTTAGAACCATGTGGTGAGAAATCATTTACTCAGCTTTTCGTGGATAATGCAGGGGCTATGAGAATATCCGTTATTCTGGATTATCGTCCCATTCATTACGGCTAAATCTCAGAAGCGAGATGCATTTGATAAGGAACACGGATGATGTTAGAAAAGCCAAAATATATCAATCCTGAGATGACCGTCTTGGATACCATCTCCAAATACCGGGAAAGGGAAGCGATTTTTAAAAGGCTCGATGAAAAGGCCGGGGAGTGCATATGCTGCCATGCCCTGTTTGATACCATGCAAGATGTGGCTCAAAAATACGATCTGGACATCACAGGGTTTCTTGCAGGTCTTGGAGATGTTATTGACAATAGTGAGGACTCGATTTCTTAAGATGAATCCTTTGATCAAAGCGGTTCTTTATTGAACCGGGCATCCTGATTGCGAGAGCCACATACCGACATCAGGCATTTATGTTTTATAATCCTCACCAAAGACGACGAAATTATCCGGAAGGTCCGTAAAATAGCGATTGACAGGAATACAACCCTTACACGGATGATAAGAGAATCCCGGCTTTTTATTTCGCAAAGAGACTCGGAACAAAAAGCACGCACCCTTGGGGCGCTTGAGCGTTCATTTAATGAATTAAGCAGGGATATGGGAAACAGGGAATGGAGAAGAGATGACCCATATGAACGATAAGGTTTTCATTGATACAAACATTATTGTATATGCCTACGATAGACATGAACCGATGAAACAGGCCATTGCCTAAAAAATCCTTTCCTCAGCCATCAAAAAGGGGTCCGCCATACTATCGGCACAGGTTTTAGAAGAATTTTTTGTGGTGGTTACCGGGAAGATTAAAAACCCTTTATCGGCAGAGGAGGCGGAAAAAATTATTGATATCCTTTCAACCTTGCCTATTTCGGAAATAGACTTGTCTCTCGTGAAAAGCGCGATTGAAACGCAAAAAGGATATCGTATTTCATACCGGGCTTCGCTTATCATTGCCGCAGCGGAAAGGGCTGGATGTGACAAGGTGACGTCGGAAGATTTCGGTGATGGCCAAAGATATAACCATGTCCTCGTGGAAAATCCACTCCATCATAGAGATAATGACCCTACGCATCAGAATCTTGTCTGAAGAGTTTAGCGGAGGATTTCGGCACTTTTAGAACATACCGTTCGGATTGACTGAGGTTTCCGGGATCTCCTGGATAGCATCCCAGTGCTCATCGATCCTGCCGTCTTCCAGACGGAATATCTCAATAATGGCGCGTTGTAATTTTGGTGTTCGTATCGAATGAACATGGAGCACGACATAATCCCCTTCGGCGATGACCCGCTTGATCTCGCTTCGGGCCTCCGGATAATCCCTCTTAAGAAATTCGATAAACTCCTTGAGTCCTTCCGGACCATCTTTTACCAGGGGATTGTGCTGCTTGTAGTGTGGCCCAACATACTTACTAGCCGCTTGATAATCTTTTTTATTGATAATGAGGTCATAAAATTCTTTTACAATCTCCCGGTTGGTTTCCTCACGCGATGCCATATTGTCCTCCATGACCATTCTGAATAACAGATTTTATTTGATAAACATTAACCTTTATTGATATTGACATATTTGCTTTTTTTATTCTTATCCGTCAAATGATTTCTGCTAATATGCTTATCCAAAAACGATTTTTGGGGATACGGGAGGCTCTTTTCAGAGGGGAACCCCTGATTCCCTCCTCCTAAACCCCTCCGGCGAGGGAAGGGGGGATTACTGGAATGGATCAGACAATATGTCAATATCCCGTCCCGCCCCACGGGATTCGCCGGTTGAAAAAATCCATATGGACCATTCATGACCATGCCGGCTTTTGGTTGGCGGACTTTTAAAGAGATCCCCACCTCCCCAAAAAACCCTTTTTGGACAGGTGTGATTCCACATGCAATAAAATCCACCTCTAAAACGTCTTAAGAGCCAATCATGGAAAAGGCGCCTTGGAAAATCAAAATCCTCGACTTCATGACCCGGGAACGGGAAAGGTTGATCGGGTATGTTCATCGCCTCATCGATGACGCAGCGGAAAGGGATGGGGAAGACATTGTGCAAGATGTGGTCTTGAACCTTTTCACCCGTGCGGATATCAGCATCCCCATTGAAAATATCACCGCCTATGTCTACCAGGCATTGAGAAACAGGGTGATTGATTATCTCAGAAAGCGAAAAGACACGGTGTCATTGGATGATGGTTGGTCAGACGATGAAGAAACGACTTTATTACAGGTACTGCCTGATCCCCAAACAAACGGTGCTGATGAAGTCTCACGCATGGAGATCCGTGAAAGCCTTTTTGAAGCATTATCCGTACTGAATGATGAACAACGGGAGATTTTAATCGCAACTGAATTGGAAGGCAAGACCTTCCAGGAGCTATCCGAGGAATGGGACATCCCTTTAGGAACTCTGCTCGCACGGAAATCCCGGGCGATCCAAAAGGTAAGAGAGACCATAAAGTAAAACCCGACAAGATTGTATCAGGGAGGAAAAAATGGAAAATCAAATAAACAAAACAGATTATTATTCGTCTAACAGCCGTTCCGGGAAGGTCTTCAGAATCATCGGCATGGTTTTCGTGGGGGTGATCTTCGCGGTCTTATTCGCACTTGTTTTCGGTTTTCTCGTGAAATGGTTATGGAATTTTTTAATGCCGGGACTGTTTGGTTTGGCACAGATCACCTACTGGCAGGCCTTTGCCATGGTGGTCTTGGCAAAATTGCTTTTCGGGGCCTTTGGTTCTCATCCTCGTGACAAGAATCATGGGCATCCATCGCCCTTTGATAAATGGCATGACCGCTTCCACGGTTCAAGCCATGCCCCTTGGGACCAAAAAGGCAGCCACTGGAAATATTATCGCCAGTATTGGCAGGATGAAGGAAAAGAGGCCTTTGAGGCCTATGTAAAAAGGGTTCAAGCTAAAGAAGAGGGGGCTCAACATGTCGAATAAAAAACTAAAACAAAAAAACGGGGAACATCCCAAGGGGGATGCAGGGCAACTTATCTTTCTGGTGTTGTTTCTGATAACCTGGATTTTGGATTCATTCTTCCTGGGCATATCCACATTCATGTCAGTGTATATCCCATTGCCCATTCGTCTGGTCGTTTTGGCGCTTATTATTCTTGTTGCCATCTTTCTCTCCATGTCCGGTCACGAGGTCGTTAACCATGAACATCGTCCCACAGGTATCGTATCCACGGGTGCGTTTAAATACGTGAGACACCCCCTTTATCTGGCCAGTCTCTTGACATATCTTGGACTGGCTATCTCAACGGCCTCATGGATTTCTTTCTTGCTGGTGGTTATCATCGGCTTCACATTCTATAATTATATCGCCGGCTATGAGGAAATGTTGTTGGAGGAAAGATTCGGTGATGACTATATGCAATATAAAAGGCGGACAGGGAAGTGGGTGCCTGGAAGTATAATATCTACCCCGGCGAAAAATATCAATACCGCTGAACACTCTGCCGAATAACACGCTATTGAAAAAATAGGTCTAACGATCAAACAAATCGTGATGTCATGGAACATATCGAGGCGATCTAAAAATAATCTTGCAGGCCAGGTTGGATGAATTCATATCGGATAATCTCTTCAAGGGAGGGCGTCATTGTCGGTGGTGCCTCGGGAGCTTGCTTGATAACAAGCTTTTCAAATAGAGGGAGTTCATCGTCACTCAATGGTAGATCGAGCCGAATCGGTCGCTTTTCAATATAGATTTTTTTACCCGAATCGAGCCGTACTTCTTTGAAGGCGCAGTGATAGGATATGAAAGGACATAATACGGCCTCCGAATATGTCAGTTGCAGTCGACAGTCGGTCCGATCGATAATCGGCCAGAGTGTTTCATGAAAATGGAGTCGGTCTTTTTTGGTATTGATGGCCCACCTCTGGGAGTCCGTATCGGTCCTATCCAGCGCATCGGCCTGCTTACCCAGGATTTCGGGATCACCTGTTAGGGATAAAGATCGAATGAAGCCGTTTTCCGTGACGGATTCATACCCTTTCATAATACCGCGGGCATTACGCCGACGGGTCGCCGCCTGTTGGTAACGGTGTTTATAGACATAAGAACAGTAATTGATGGGTAATGGAAGGTCCTGTTCCGCGGCCTTTTGCAATAGCCCAAGGGCGACCATTTCAGATTCCATAATCGTAATGCTTTCACCATGCAAAAAGGTATAGTTCCTTTTACGCAGGTTGGCGCTGTTGTGGGGGGTCAGCCGAAGCTGGTGCAGATTTAGATGTTGCACACCGATCTCTGACATCACTGGTAGCAGGCGGGTCAAACGATCAAAATCTTCCGGGATGGCCGGTATCTCAACCGTTACGTAGGGAATGAAATCTGCCGCCATCTGTGGTTTTTTCAGATCATAATCGACCGCGCTGATGTCAAAACGAATCTCATTTAAACCCACTTCCTTCAAGATTTTTAGTCGTTCTTTGGTGAGAAGGGTGCCGTTGGTGTACATCCAGATGTGAAGGCCTTTGCCCAATTCATCCCGGACCGTTCCCATATATTCCACTGTCCGGTCAAAGGTCAACAAGGGTTCCCCGCCGCTGATACTCACACCGGAAAAATCAAATCGAGATACATAATCGGCATAATCAAAGGCGTTTGAAAAGGGCACCTGGTTGGTCGTGGGCACACTGATATCATCCTGGGCGGTTGGACAATAAAAGCACCGGCAATTGCATTTCCCATTGATAAAAAGGCATGACCATTCACCCCGGCCGCAGATACGACACCCGGGAGCCAATTCTTTAAAATGAGGTTTGGTCTGTTTGTATGCCTGTGTAATAAAGGGCTCCATGGATGCCATGATCATGGCACGTTGGGCTTCGGCCTCCATAGCCCGTGAGGGCGTAATCCATGGGATGGTGTGGGTGGGCTCATTAAACCCGGCTTCATTGGCCGCAATGATTTGATCACGCGGGGTTTCGGTATGGATAACCTGCATCGAGCTTTATCCTCATGAAAAGGATGAATAACCTGACCTGAATATGAAAATCAAGGTAAAGAAAGCATTGCCTATCGTTGAATTATAAAATAAGATAAAAGCAAAATGTCGATCGTACCAAATGATTAGTCGATTGGCTAACAAATTTCATCATAAGACCTGAGAGCAATTATGCCGAAAAATAATAAAGGACCCCTTACCTATGAAGAGGCCTTAGCCCTTTCAAAAAAAACAAGACAGACCGTTATCCCCACATTGTGCGGCATGTGCGGCCCGACCATGGGCTGCGGGGTATATGCCTTTGTCAAGGACGGTATTTTCACAAAGGTGTCGGGGATGAAGGAATCCCCCATCAATCACGGCGCCTTATGCGCCAAAGGTTTTGTAGCCCCACAATGGGTATACTCACCGGACCGGTTAAAGACCCCCTTGCAGAGGATCGGAGAAAAGGGGGAAGGAAGATTCAGGGAAATCACATGGAATGAGGCATTGGAGATTATTGCGGGGACACTCAAACATCAGAAGGAAAAATACGGCCCGGAAACCTTGGCCATGCTATCCCCTGCAAAGAGAAGTTATAGCGATTATCTCTATCGTTTTCTCATCGCCCATGGGAGTCCAAACTACGGCCATAGCGGCATCTGTGCCATACAAAAGATGTTTTCATTCATGTATACCGTCGGGGGGAACCTGAGGGGGTGTGATTACCAAAACGCCGATGTCATTCTCATCTGGGGCAGGCAACCTATCTATTCCGGTCCTTCCCAAGGATCGGCAAGGGCGCTGGTCAAGGCCAAACAAAGGGGCGCAAAGATCATTACCATCAAGCCTTCCGTGGAAGCGGACGGCGGCTTCGCGGACATATGGGTTCCGATCCGTCCGGGTACGGATGCGGCCCTTGCCCTTGCCATGTTGCACGTGGTCGTGAACGAAGACCTTATCGATCACGAATTTGTTGACACCTGGTGTTATGGGTATGACAAACTCAAGGAACATATCCAACTATATACGCCTGCATGGGCGGAAACCATTACAGGTGTTCCGGCCGGACAAATTATTCATGTTGCCAGGATCTATGGAAAGGCCGAAAAGGCAGGTATCGACCTGGGAAACGGCGTGGAGCATGCCCCGTCTGCCAATGATGCGATCCGGGCCGTCACCATCCTTATCGCCATCACCGGACACCTGGATAGACCTGGAGGCAATCTTTTCCCTCCATCCGGAGAAATGCCGACCCCCAAAAGTGTTCACCTGAGGGAACGGTACACCCGGGAATGGGTAGACAAACTCGTGGGACCGGAATTTCCAAAGGCCTTTCAACCTTTTGTCGAGGGGACCTCCTCGGCCTATTACAGGATATTTGACAGTGTCCTGACTGAAAAACCCTATCCCATCAGGACCATTATCGCCCCCGGAACGCAACCCACCGTCAGCACCAGGGGATCCAAAAGGGTAGTGGAGGCCCTCAAGAAATTGGATTTTTACGTGGTGGCTGATGTAGCCCGCACGGCGGAC
This sequence comes from Deltaproteobacteria bacterium, assembly GCA_016930835.1. GTDB lineage: Bacteria > Desulfobacterota > DSM-4660 > Desulfatiglandales > HGW-15 > JAFGGA01. Next base: position 33,356 of record JAFGGA010000051.1, on the reverse strand, counting down.
ATGGATTACGCGGATATTGTCATTCCTCTGGCCACGCCTTATGAGACCGATCATCCCTTTGAGGCTCGCGGCAACTGGATCATGGCCCGAAACCGCGTGATCGAGCCCTTGGCCGATTATAAATCCATGTACGAATTCATCCTGGATCTGGGTGCTCAAATGGGGTATGGCGCGGATTTCTGGAACGGGAGCATGATGGATTCCATGAACGACCAGCTAACGCCATTTAATATGACCATTGATGAGCTTCGCAGACACCCTACCGGCATCAAGTATAAAAGCATGCCCAGGACATATGAAAATTACCGGGAGTTCTTTTCCAAAAATAGCCCTGGTCTCTCCGGCAAACCATTCCTACCTCACGGCAAAGTGGAGATCTACAATACGACATTTGAAGAGGAGGGCTTCAATCCCTTGCCGGAATGGCGGGAACCGCCTGAAAGTATGACCGGCACGCCTGAGCTGGTGAAAGATTACCCCCTTATTCTATCCGATTATCACACTTCAAAGCTATATACGGCCTCGTGGCAGAGAAATGTACCGCACCTGAGGGAAATCATGCCTTACCCGACGCTGCACATTCATCCCGATGCCGCCCTCCGAAGGGGGATTAACAATGATGATTGGATTATTGTGGAATCGCCGCATGGGTGGATGAAGGTTAAGGCGGAGATCTACGAGGGAATCAGGCCCGATACGGTCATGATCCTCCATGGCTGGTGGCAGGGATGCGTGGAGCTCGGAATTAGGGATTTCCCGATTTTAGACGGCGGTGCCAATGCCAATAACATGTATAGTGTTGATCCGGATAAGGCCTTTGATCCCCTCATCACGGCCATGTCCAGCCAAACCCTTGTCCAGGTGAGAAAGGCGTGAGCGATGGCGATACTGGATGCTGGGTCCTGGATCCTGGATGACAGGAATTTTCTTTGTTTTATCCGGCATCGATTCTACAAGATACTGGAGTAACTTTTATGCCCTTACAATATGGATTTGTGTTTGATCCTTCTAAATGCATCCAATGCCATTCATGCGAGATGGCTTGTAAAAGCTGGCGTGATGTTGAATTGGGTATCCATTGGAGACAGGTCAAAAACATCTGGGAAAATCATTACCCTGAAGTAACATGCGTATCGGTCTCTGTTGCATGCATGCATTGTGTTGAGCCGGAATGTATCAAAGCCTGCCCTGAAGAGGCTATACAGAAATTACCCGGCAACGGGATCGTTATCGTTGATAAGGAGAAATGCATCGGCTGCCGGACCTGTTTAGATGCTTGTCCTTTTGGTGTTCCCCAATTCGGTGAGGATGAAAAGATGCAGAAATGCGATATGTGTATCCAAGAGATAGAATATCAGAATGAACTCCCACCATGTGTCCGGGCTTGTCCTACGCAAGCTTTGTTGTTTGAGGAAACGGAGGAGGAAAGAAAAAAGGTTATGGAACAATCCGTCCAGGCTCTACTATCCCGTTGACCAACCATGCCCTCTATCAAACCCAAAACTTTTAAGGCAGTAATACCTTGTTATGGAGCCCCCTGAATGCCTTATCTTGAAATGCCCATTGAAGAAGTCCTCAAGTCACTATCCACAAAGGCGACCGGCCTTAGTTCCGTAGAGGCCCGAAAACGGCTGGATCAGTATGGCCCGAATATTATCCAGCGGGAACGCGAAATCTCTCCCCTAAAGATCCTGTTTTCTCAGTTTAACAGCTTTATTGTCTATATCCTCATCGCGGCGGTCTTTGTATCATTCATGCTGCATGAATATATAGATAGCGGCGTTATTATAGCGATCCTCATCATCAATGCACTGCTCGGTTTTTTTCAAGAGTACCGGGCTGAGAAGGCCGTGGAATCCCTTAAGAAGATGGCGGCTCTTCATGCGACCATCATTCGAGAGGGGCGTAAGGTGCGTGTTGATACTCATGACCTGGTGCCCGGCGATATAATGGTTTTTGAGTCCGGTGACCGGATCCCTGCCGATGCCCGTATTATGGAATCTTATCTATTGGAAGTGATGGAATCATCGCTGACCGGTGAAAGCCATTCCGTTCACAAGATCGTTGAGCCTGTTAGCGAAACAAGCACATTGGGAGATATGAAGAACATGGTGTTTGGCGGTACAAGCGTCGTCAATGGTTCCGGAAAAGCCGTGGTGGTAAAGACCGGGATGAATACAGAGATGGGGAAGATCGCGGAGTCCATTGAATCCGTGGTTGATGATGAGACCCCTCTACAGAAAAAATTGGATCGTCTTGGCAGGAGGCTGGGCGGTCTCACCCTTATCATCTGTGGCATCATCATCGGTTTCGGTATCCTCAAAGGGGGGCATTTCCTTGAAATGATCATGGTGGGTGTCAGTCTCGCCGTGGCCGCCGTGCCCGAGGGACTCCCCATAGTCGTGACCATTGCCTTGGCCATTGGTGTAAAACGTATGGTGGGCCAAAATGCCCTGGTAAAGCGCCTGCCGAGCGTGGAGACCTTGGGGTGTACCACGGTGATCTGCACGGACAAGACCGGGACCCTGACACGCAATGAGATGACGGTCACCAAACTCTTTGTTAACAATTCTGTTTTTGATGTAACCGGCACAGGTTATGAACCGATCGGGGGATTCACATCCTCTGGCGAAAAGACAGATCCTTCACCCGCTGAGCTTCTTCTCCGAATCGGTGTCCTGAATAATGATGCGGAATTATCAGACAAAGGAACGATTATCGGTGATCCCACGGAGGCATGCCTCATTGTCAGCGCGGCAAAAGCAGGTTTGAATCAGAAAACCATGAATGATCTGTTTCCAAGGATTCACGAGATCCCATTTGATTCCCAACGAAAAAGAAAATCCACGATACACCAAGCAGACCATCAAACATTCATGTTTACAAAGGGGGCACCGGATACGGTTCTAGAGCTTTGCACAAGAATGGATCTGAATGGAGAAATTTTGCCCCTTTCCGATGAAGCCAGGCATATGATTGCAGAAACCAATCGTCAATTCGCATCCCATGCCCTGCGTGTGCTCGCGTTTGCCTATAAGCCCTTAAAGTCGGATAAAGATTGGGATGAATCCGATGAAAACGATTTGATCTTTGTGGGCCTCCAGGGAATGATCGATCCGCCTCGGGATGAGGTACGAAATGCCATGAATCGATGTCGGAGGGCCGGCATTCGTACTATTATGATCACGGGTGATTATGCCTTGACCGCACAGGCTATTGCCACACAATTGGGCATACCGGGTGAGGCCGTCAGTGGAGAAGCCCTTGAACACATGGATGATATGACCTTGCAAAGCACGGTAAAACGGGTCTCTATTTTTTCCAGGGTCAACCCGGAACATAAGATCCGTATTGTACGGGCCCTGCGACAAACCGGTGAAGTGGTCGCCATGTCCGGAGACGGCGTTAATGATGCCCCGGCCCTTAAGGAGGCGGATATCGGTATTGCCATGGGCATCACGGGAACGGATGTGACCAAGGAGACGGCGGACATGGTTTTGCTGGATGACAAGTATACGTCTATCGTAAAAGCGGTAGAGCAAGGCCGGGGGATTTACGAAAACATCAAAAAGTTCGTGAATTATCTCCTTTCCAGTAATCTGGGAGAGGTATTGATCCTGTTTACGGCCATGATTATCGGTTTCCGGGATGCTGAAGGCGCTATCATCATGCCTCTTTTGGCTACGCAGATCTTGTGGTTGAATCTGATTACGGACGGCCTTCCCGCCGTGGCCATCGGCGTTGACCCCATAAGAAGCGGCATTATGGAGATGACGCCGCGACATCCCGATGAACCCATTATTACAAAACCAATGGCCGTCAATATTATCATGGTTTCCGTGCTTATGGCGGCGGGCGTTCTTTTTCTGTTTGAGCGATTTCTCCCGGACGGTGCGGCTACTGCACGGACGATTGCCTTTACATCCATTGTGATGCTGGAGATGGTGCGCGTCACCATGGTCCGCTCACAATACGGCCTTTCATTTTTTTCCAACATGTATCTGTTTGGCGCCATCATCCTTTCCGTCTTGCTTCAGATCGCGGTTGTCTATATACCCCCGATGAACGCTATCTTCAAAACAACTGGGCTGTCCCTTAGCCATTGGATCCATATTGGCATGGTCATGATCGCCTTGTTTATTGTGGGGAAGGTTCTGACTAGATTGATCCATCGACCGGGGAAAAGATGAAATAAGTACCTTCTATCCCTTCACAAAACGACCCAAAAGTATGATCGCTTTCGCTTCCCTGTTCTCATCTTGAGTTTTACAAACTGTAAAAAATATCGACAAAGAGATTGTGGAGACGGTGAGTCAGCAAGCCTCTTAAAAATTCAAAACCAGCATCATTTCATACAGTTAATTCAATATGCCCCTTTCACTTTTTTTGGCATGGGTATTGCCCATCTAAAAATGTCATGTTGTATGATTTCTTCTCCATCCTTAATGATTGAAATCAATATGTTCAGGGAGTGAATATGGTTCTAAAAAGAAAAGGGGTTCAATTGGTTTTGGCATTTGCGCTTGGCGCGGTGGTTCTGCTTCTTCCACGGCCTGAAGGAAAACAGTTCCGCATAACGGGAGAAGACGCTCAGACATTTATGATAAATATCCAGAGTCATTTTAACATCCTTTCCACAAAAGCGGGACCGCCTCCAGCCTATATCATTGAATCAAAAAATCCCGGAGGCCAGGAATCCGGTGGGGCATTCTTAAAAGCCAAGGCCAAAGAGCTAAGTATGGTGGGTATTCAGGTGGACTATGTGGACGGGCTGTCACCAAAGGCCATGCGGTTTCTAGCCGTGTTGGCGTTCTTGCTATTTCTTTTTATCCTGGAGCCCATCCCTTTGGAGATTACGGCCATTGGTATCGGCGTATTTTTAGTCATAATGGGTGTGGGTGATGTGAAAGATATCTGGGCATCCTATATGCATCCGGTGGTGGTCTTTATCATGTGTTGTCTGATCTTTGCCGTATCCTTGGATAAGGCCGGCCTGACAAAACGTCTAGGGTATTTTATAACGAAAAAGGCCGGAGACAGTGTGGTGCGTTTTACATTTATTATCTCCATCGGTCTGGGTGTATCCTCGGCTTTTATGCACGATGCCGCCGCTACCGCCATCGGGATCGTGACCATGCTCCCTTTAATGAGGTCCGTGGGGATTGATCCGCATACCAATACAGCTAAGTTTATGCTGATCTCTCTGGCCTTTGCCTGCTCTTGCGGTGGGATGGGATCTCTTATCGGCGGGGGACGTTGTATGGTCGCCGCCGCTTTTTTAAAGGAATACACGGGCATTGAAATCAGCTTTTTTGATTGGATCAAGTACGCCATGCCCGCCGCCTTATTGACCGTACCCGCGGCCGTGGGTGTCGTGTATTTGGTCTTCCGCCCGGATAAATCTTTTAAGCTGCCGAAATTTGAGGAAGACCTGGGCCCTTGGACTGCATTGGAGAAAAAAACCCTTATCATTACCATGATTGTTTTCGCACTGTGGCTTACAAAAGGGTGGCACGGCATGGATTATTCCATCCCGGGCATGTTGGGTGTCGGTGCATTGGTCATATCCGGGGTGCTCAAATGGGAAGATATCCATGAAAACCTGGAATGGGGAACGGCCTTGTTTATCTTCGGTGGCGGGATATCCCTGGGTCTGGCCATGGGGTCTTCCGGGGCCGCGGATTATTTCGCCCATCTCTTCTTTCCCATGGTAAAAGGGGGTGGTTGGTTGCTGTTATTTGTCGGTGTGGGCGTCTTTGGGGCCTTGGTGACCAACGCCATGGCCAATGTGGCCGCAGCTGCCTTGATATTGCCCATCGTAATCCCGATAGCGCAATTGGAGGGCGTCAATCCCACTGTTTTGGCCTTGTGCCTTGGGACGGCCACCTCATTTGCCATGCTTCTGGTTATCGGTTGTCCGCCTAATGCCATTGCATATAGCTATCGATATTTTAAGGCCTCGGACCTTACCAAGGCCGGTATGGTGGCAACCCCTGTCTTATTGGCGATCCTTATCTTGGTGGCGGCCGTGTGGTGGAAGATATTGGGATTGATATGAAAACCAATTTATATTCCATTCTGCAGCGAAAAATTATCCTCATCACACTGGTGGTTTCCCTGGCACCTTTAATCATCCTGGGTGCCGTTATTTATTACCAATTCGCGGAGATATATCAAGTCAAAATAGAAGAACAGATCATTTATCGTGCCACGGCGCAAGCGGAGGCATTGGAACTGTTTTTAAAGGAACGAACGGCGATACTGTCCGCCATGGCTGACACTCATCGTTTCATGGACATGACTGACGGTCGCCAACTCAATAATATCTTTCAGGTTATGAATACCCATGCAGGCGCCTTTGTGGATCTGGGGGTGATCGACAATGCCGGCAGGCACTTGGCCTATGTGGGCCCATATAATCTTGAAGGATTGAACTATTTTCAACAACCATGGTTCGGTGAGGTCATGAGCCGCGGGATATATATCAGTGATGTGTATATGGGATATCGGCAGATCCCCCACTTTATCATCGCCGTCCGTCGGCAGGAGAATGATCAAAGTTGGATCTTGAGGGCCACCATTGACCCCTATATCTTTGGAAATATCGTCCAGGCGGCCCAGGTCGGTAAAACCGGCGATGCCTATATTATCAATAAAGAGGGTATCTATCAGACACAACCGCGTTTCGGGGCTGATATCCAATCCAAATCAAATCTTGACACAAGCCTGTTTGGTGGAAAAACAAGCGTCATTGAAATGACTAACGGCAACGGCAATCAGATACTGTATGCCGGGGCCTGGTTAAAAAACAATACCTGGCTTCTGGTGATCAATCAGGAAGTCAAGGAAGAGATGAGAGGATTACTGGCCACGCGAACCATGGAGGTTATTATCATTCTAGCCGGTATCCTTGCCATCGTCCTGACCACGATTTTTACAACATTCCTGGCTATCAGCGGTTTACGCGCTGCCGACAATAAAATGAATGAATTAAACGCACAATTGGTCCAGTCCGATAAGATGGCTGCCTTGGGAAAGATGGCCGCAGGTCTGGCCCATGAGATCAACAATCCATTGGCTGTCATACTGCAGAAGACCGGGTGGATGGAAGATCTCTTGGAGGACGAGGATTTTAAGCAAAGTCAAAATCTCCATGAATTCAGGACATCGATCAAAAAGATCGAAGAGCATGTGGAAAGGGCCAGAAAGGTCGTCCATAATATGCTCGGTTACGCTCGTAAGATGGAGCCGCATCTTGAAGATGTGGATATAAATAGCACACTCAGACAGACCATCAATCTTCTTGAAAACTACGCCCGGATCAATAATATTGAAATAACAACCGAACTGGCCGCAGACATTCCCATTATCGCCAGTGAGCAGGCTCAGCTTCAGCAGGTGTTTTTAAATCTCATATCCAATGCGATTGACGCCATCAATAAGGATGGAATCGTAAGAATCGTGAGTAAATGCGTGCAGAACAGTATTGAAGTCCAGATCATAGACAATGGCCCGGGTATTCCGGATGACCTGCAAAGTAAGATTTTTGATCCCTTCTTTACCACCAAGGAGACAGGACGGGGAACCGGTTTGGGGCTATGGGTCAGTTATGATATCATGCAAAAACTCGGCGGGAACATACAGTTTAGAAGCCAGGTCGATCAGGGGACCATATTTACCGTATCTATCCCCATGGTGACGCCTGAAAAAAAATAGAGTGAAATAGAGGACGAATGACGATAATATAGTTTTCATGTATAATTATTGGTCGGTTGAATTGAATATCAAGAAAAGGAGGAACTATGGAATTTTTTAGCGTACTCGTCGTGGATGACGAAGAGGATTTTTTAGAGACCCTGGTGAATCGTCTTAAAAAAAGAAAGATCGATACGCATGGCGCCAAAAGTGGTGAAGAAGCCTTGGAGATCATCAAGAAAAAACCCATTGATATTGTCATACTGGATATCAAGATGCCCGGAGGGATGGACGGTATCGAGACGCTCAGGGAAATCAAGAGACTCCAGCCCCTGACCGAGGTTCTGCTGTTGACAGGTCACGCATCCGTGGAAACCAGCATTGAGGGGATGAAGCTGGGTGCCTTTGACTACCTCCTTAAACCCGTAAAACTGGAGGAGCTGCTTCCCAAGCTATTATCGGCATTTGAAAAAAAAGATGCCCATGATCAAAAGATCCGCAGGGCCAAGATAAAAGAAGCATTAAAATACTGGTAATCTCTTAAAGAAAAATCGACCGGACCGATCAAGTCCTCGTCCTTACCTACCTCTTCATTGTTTTAGGATGAGTGGTTGCCTTATCTTTTTCCCTAAAACCATGTACACATTCCATGATTTATCCAATGGTGATAAGGGAATCGGGAACCGATCCGTTTTGTCCTGAATGGATACGTTCATCCCCTACTTCAAAAACGAATAGATCCCGCATATCCTGTTTCCATAAATATCTCTTTGTTAGTGATGCAGATTTTTTCATGCCGGTACAATTATTTTTTTCCATAAGTTTTACACCCTGTAAAATCCCCCGACAGCTTATTGGTAAAGTCATTTTATCCAACACGCGCAACCTCAGAACAACATTAGTCATATCAGCTGGTTAACAATGCGCTCGGACTATTGATACATGGCATGAAGATTGCCTTAAGTATTTATTACGAGTTTGTTTGCTATGGAAAAAAATCATTACAAATCAATGAGAAAAAACATCCTGGCCAGCATGGTCCTGGTGCCCGTCATTCCCCTTCTGATCATCTTGGCCGTCGGATACTACTACTTCACCACCTCCATCGAATCAAGCACCATTGCGAGTATGCAACGTATCGTGGGTGATCACTGTCAGATGATCGAAACCTTTCTCAATGAACGGAAGGCTGACCTCAGGCTGGTCTGCGATTCCTCCTCATACCATACCCTCAAAGACCCGGAGAGGCTCCAGGAAGTATTTGTGAATCTTCAGAAAGGCTCCAATGCATTCGTGGACTTGGGCGTCTTTAATGGAGATGGAATCCATGTGGCCTATTATGGACCCTACCAATTGACGGGTAGGATTTATGGCGAAATGGAGTGGTTTAAGGAGGTTATTAAAAAGGGATATTACATCAGTGATATCTTTTTGGGATATCGGAATATTCCCCATTTTATCATCGCCATGGCTAAGGTGGAAGATGGTGAAACATGGGTGATTCGAGCCACTATTGATACGTTCATGTTTAATGATCTGGTGAAAAAGTTCCGTATCGGCAAAACCGGGGAATCGTATATTTTAAACCGTGATGGAATCTTTCAAACAGAACGGCGATCCGGAGGAAGCCTGATGAGTGAAGATCCCGATCACCTTAAATACCCTTCTCATCACTCTGGGATTAGGACCTTTTTGGCCAATGCGGAAGATGGTGAAAAATATCTTTATGCAACCATATGGCTGAAAGAGGGAGATTGGATCCTGGTTGTCAGGCAGCAGAAGGAAGATGCCTTTAAGGCACTTCGATCGGCCAGTTACCTGATCGTGCTGATCATGGTCATTGCCGGGGTTCTTATCGTGGGTCTCGCTTTTTATAGAACGGATCGGATTATCCGGCAGATGGAACAAATGGAGGCCGATAGGGAAAATCTGAGTGGTCAACTGATTCGCGCTACCCGCCTGGCGGAGCTTGGTGAGATGGCCGCGGGATTTGCTCACGAAATCAACAACCCCCTTCAGATTATCAATAATGAACAGGCCCTGATGATGGATATATGGGCGGAACTGAAAGAAAAGGGCGATCTAAAGGGATCGGAGTTGATGACGGATTTTGAAGATTCCTTGAATGAAATTCATATCCAGATCGCCCGTTGCACCAAGATTACCCAGGCCATATTGAAGTTCGGCAGACAGGGGGAACCCGTGGTTAAAGACATTGATCTTCAAAGACTTTTGCCTGAGGTAGTGGCCATGATAGATCAAAAGGCAAGTGTTCATGGTATTCAGATTAATCAAGAGATACTAAGTGATACGCCCTTTATCCGCGGAGATTCAGGACAATTGCAACAGGTCTTCATCAACTTATTTAACAATGCCATTGATGCCATTACTACCCGACACGGGGTCAGCGGGGGACACATCGATATCCAGGCCGGCCCCACGGAGGACGGAAAAGCAGAAGTATCGGTTACGGATAACGGGATTGGCATCAGCCCGGAAAATCTTAAAAAGATCTTCAGCCCCTTTTTTACGACAAAGCCGGTCGGTAAGGGCACAGGATTGGGATTATCCATCTGCTACGGCATTATTCATGATATGGGCGGCACCATGGAGGTGCGCAGTGAACAGGGTGTAAGCACGACTTTTACGATTCGTTTTCCTGTGGCTGGATGAATGTCGTAATATGGAAATTTGTCTTTTCGGGATGATGGCGTAAGGAAGCAACAGGAGGAAGTATTATGGAAACAATGAAGATGATGTTGGTGGATGACGAAGAACGGTTTTTAATCACCACGGAGAAGCTGCTCTCAAGAAAAGGGTATGACATCGTCACGGCAGGCAGCGGTCGAGAGGCCCTTGAGAAAATGCGTTCCCAGAATGTTCATGTGGTCATTCTTGACGTGAAGATGCCCGGCATGGACGGGATTGAAACCTTAAGGGCGATCAAAAACGAATTTCCTCTGGTGGAAGTGATCATGCTGACCGGGCATGGGACGGTGGAGTCGGCGGTGGATGGTCTGAAAGCCGGTGCCACGGATTATCTCATGAAACCCACTGATGTATCGGATCTCATACAAAAGGCGGAGGAGGCCTTTGAAAAAAGACTCAGGCTTGAGGAGAAGATCCGCATGGCCCAAAGCAGGCGATACATGAAGTCACCCAGAGAAATATTGAGGGAAGAGGTTTGATCTCAATAACGCTCTGATACCCATGTCTTGGAAGGGAGCCTGATCGTATGACTCAGGAAAAGCATCATGCAGGTCGCAGAGGAGTTTTCTCGTATTCCAAAGAGTTCGAGCGGCGCCTTTTCTTCTATGCCACCATCGTCATGTTCTTACTTTATTGTTTTTTAAAGCTCTTCAGTACTTGATGAGGTATTAACAGAAAAATACAATTTTTGGGGTAGACAATGACGGATAAAACGATAAAAAAGAAACCCACTGGATATGATCGATTTATCAACTGGAAACTGTTTTTTATTCCGTTGGGCGCGTTTTTTCTCTTAACCATCATCCCCACACCCAAAAGCATGGTTGATGTGGGTGTGGAATATACCATGGGGCCCAGATACGTGCGAGACTTTTTCGCTCAAGAGCTCTTTGATAAAAAGACCGGAGATCTCTCCCAATGGCAACTACAGATGGTCCGCATGATGGAAGCAAGTGTGGATAAATCCGCCTTTTCACAAAACTCTTTTTTAAAAAGAAATGAGAGATGGTGTGAACAAAACGGGATCTCAAGCACCAAAGAACATCTGGCCCGGGTGATGGCCTTTGCCAAAGAGATCCCGTCGGATGCGTTTTTTCAATTGATGAAACAAGGTTTTGACTTGCGAGTTGACAAACTCGCTTTGAATAATCTCCAGGAAAGCGAAAAAACAAAAGCCAAAGAGGCCGGATTTAAGGTCAAGATGGCGGTGGGGATTGTCGTATTTGTGGTCCTGTGTTTTATTACGGAGGCTATTCCGCTTCCCATGGTCGCGTTTTGTATTGGCATTATCGCCCTGATAAGCGGGATTATCTCAAGGGAAGCCATTGCAAGTCTCTATTGGTCCGATGCCACTTGGTTTATCATGGGAAGCCTGATGTTCGCTACCGCCTTTATCAAAACCGGCGTGGATAAACGCATTGCCATGATGATGTTCGGGAGACTGAAAAATCCGGATATCAAATGGGTCACGCTGATCATTATCGTCATTATCGCTCCCCTCACCATGTTCATGTCGGATCATGCCCTGGCCGCCATGTTTCTGCCCGTGGGGATCCTGCTGTATACGGCTTCGACCGCATCAACCAGCAACGACGATCCTGAGCTTGCCAAGATGCTTATGATCACCATTGCCATGGCCTGTAATCTGGGAGGATCCCTTGCGCCATCCGGTGCTGCCAGAAATATTATCATGATGAATTACGCGGAAGATATGTTCGGCATTCAAATGGGATTCGGACAATGGTTAATCTACTGCGTTCCTTATTTGATATTTGTTATTCCAGTGACATGGTTCGTGATCAATAAGCGATTCAATCCTTCTGTACGGAACCTGGGCAATGCCTTAGCTCTTGTAAAACATGAGACCACCAAATTGGGGGGTAAATGGTCACGACAACAAATCATATCGATTATCATTTTTCTGGCCATGCTTTTTTGTTGGATCACGGAAAATAATCTTCTGCTCAAGCTGACCGGCATCCGGTTCGGTATCGGGGTTTTAGCCGTCATGGGCGCTATCGCCTATATCTTTGCGGGTGTGGTAAATTGGCGGGACTATCAAACCAAGGTGGACTGGGGTGTAGTCTGGCTCTACGCCGGGGCCATTATCTTTGGGAGGGTGCTTGTGGAAACGGGCGGCGCCTACTGGATCGCTCGTTCTTTATTGGATGTGACGGAACCTCTAGGTATCACAGATGGCCTGGGCCTCATGCTCACGGGCAATGTAATTACAGGCCTGCTTACACAAATTATGGCGGACGGCCCGGCCTGTGCCGCGGTGGGCCCGGTCACCCTGGCCATGGCGGGGATCGTCCACCCCGGGACACATATGATTCCCTTTATGGCCATGGGCACGGCCATTGCTTCATCCTTTGCCTATTGCCTGGTCATTGGAACACCCCCGAACGCCATTGTATACGCCGGCGGTTATCTGGATTCCAAGGATTTTTTAAGGGTGGGCGTTATCCTCTGGGTCACCAACATGCTCGGTTTGATGCTCATGGCCTCCACTTATTGGCTCTGGTTGGGATGGCCGGGACTTAATCCATTTTAGTCGATATATTATCTCCGATATGGGAGGATACTGGAATGAGTAAAAAGATAAAGGTCTTGATGGTAGATGATGAAGAAAAATTTCGAATCACCACAAAAAAGCTTCTTGATAAGCGCGGATTTGAAATGATCATGGCCGAAAGCGGTGAGGCTGCCATTGAACAGCTGGCTGAGAATCCCGATGTTATTGTCCTGGATATCAAGATGCCGGGCATGGATGGCCATCAGGCATTAAAGGAGATAAAAAAAAGATCTCCTGATCTGCCCGTGATCATGCTGACCGGCCACGGAGCCTTACCCTCCGCCCAGGAGGCCCTCGCCGAAGGGGCATTTGATTACCTGGCCAAACCCTGCGACATAAACATATTGGTTGCAAAAATCACGGAAGCATATGAATACGAAAAAAAAGGCGATGTTTATGTTGAAAAGCGTGTCGGCGATGTGATGATACCCATTGATGATTATACCACTATTGAAAAAGACCAGACCATCAAAGAGGCCATCTTACGTTTAAAGCGGTCATTTATCTTAAAGGTCGCAACCGGTAAAATTATGGAAACCGGGCATCGTTCCATTCTTGTGTTTGACCGTCATGAAGAGGTGATCGGTGTATTGACGATCGAAGATCTTCTTAAGGCCATTATGCCGGCCTACATTAATGCCCCCAAACCGTCCATGGCGGATAGTATTCAATTTTCTCCCATGTTTTGGCAAGGCATGTTTACGAAGGAAACCCAGGCATTGGTCATCAAAAAGATTGAAGAGGTCATGTCCCCCGCACCCTTGACCATCGCGAGTGATGCCAACCTCATGGAGGCCTCATACATAATGGTCACCAACAATGCCAGGCGCTTGGTGGTGGTGGATGCCGGCAAGGTGGTGGGCATGTTGCGAGAACAGGATCTGTTTTTTGAGATGGAGAAAATTCAAAGAGGACTATGGTAAATGAAGAGCCCGTTTTCTAATCACGGGGGGTGAATCCGAAAACGCGATTTAGGAATCGGGCTCTCTTTTTTACGAATTTTCAAATCCTAGAGAGAAGGGATAAATTTTTGTTTTCCAAGATATTCCAGGATTATGGAAACACATTCCGCAAGGGGCATTTGGTCCGTGCGTAAATGAATTTCCGGATTTTCAGGGGGCTCATAGGGGGCGCTGATCCCCGTGAATGAGGGGATGATCCCCTGCCGCGCCTTGGTATATATACCCTTTGGATCGCGTTGCTCACACACCTCAACAGGGCAATCCACAAACACCTCAATAAAGGAATGATCATCAAATAATGATCGTGCGGTTTGTCGATCCTGCCGATAAGGTGAAATAAATGCCGTCATGGTGATGATGCCGCAGTCACTGAACAGCTTCGCCACTTCACCGATCCGGCGTATGTTCTCCTCCCTGTCTTCCGGCGAGAACCCTAAATTCTTGTTCAATCCGTGACGGATGTTATCGCCATCCAGGATATACGTGTGATATCCCCGTTCAAATAATGCCTCTTCCATGGCGACGGCCAACGTGGATTTCCCGGCGGCCGATAGACCGGTAAACCAAACGGTGAAACCGCGATGGCCGTTCAACCTTTCCCTGTCCGTGCGCGTAATCGCTCCATGATGCCAATACACATTGGTTGCCTTTTGTTGTAACATGGTTTCCTCCTCATGGATATGCCTTTTTTGTCGTTCTTGAAATACTCAAATAAAACATTTTGAAGCACTTTTTGTTTTAAGTGTACCTGATGCCTTGCGCCTTTATCTTAATCCGGCTACCGCCTGTGCGATATTAAAACAAAATCCGCCCATTTTTTCGAAAGCCGTTAATATGTTCACAAAAATGATCCCCGGGTCGATACTGCAAACCCCCCTCTGTAAACGGGTCAGGTGATTCCCTTTCATCTGTTCTTCCATGTGGTTGATCATGTCCTCTGATGTTCGGGCCTTTGCCATCAATTCCTCATGATCATGCCTGATGGCATCGACCACCAGTGATAAAAACCGAGACACCTCACTGGATATGTCCTCATAATCCTTCATGGCCTCCTCGGACAGGGTCAAATTCCGCTCAAATAGCTTTTCGATCATCTCCGCCACATCTTCCACGGCATCCCCGACCCTCTCCAGGTTGTTGGTCATCCGGATCAAGGATCGAACCTCCCGGGATTCTTCTGGGCTGATGACCTCTTGAGTTACTCGAACAAGAAATTGGGTGATCTCCTTTTGAAGCACGTCCAGGGCATATTCCCTTTTTCGCCATTTGGATAATTCCTTGACCTTCCGCTCCCTGAGGGAATGGATGACATCAGCGAACATCACTTGAACGGCTTCGCCCATTCGATAAACCTCGGCCCTGGCTTGTGTCAACGCCACCGCAGGGGTCTCCACAAATTTGACATCCATATATCTAACGTGGTGAAGTTCATCCAATTCGGGTTTTTCCTCTTTACCCGGTGTCAACCAGGTGGCTATCTTCATCAAGATTGGGATGGCCATAAGAAAAATGGCCGCATTGATTACATTAAAAAAGGTATGGGCATTGGCGATGTATCGGGCTACGTTGGGTCTTTCCCCCTGGATTACCAAATCTGGGGGTCCGAATTGCATCACGGTGTGGGTGACAAAAGAGACGAGAGTTAAAAAGATCGGGAAAAAAAGGATAATCATGAATACACCGATAACATTAAACAATGTATGGGCCCGGGCCGTGCGATGGGCATTGATATTAGAGCCGATACTGGAGAGCTCCGCCGTGATGGTTGTGCCGATATTATCCCCTAATATCAATGCAACGCTGGTTTCAAAGGTCAAAAGCCCTTGCATGGCCAAGGCCATGGTCACGCCGACCGTGGCGCTTGAACTCTGCAAAATCATGGTGAAAATCGTTCCGGCGATCACACTCAGCGTGACTCCACATAAAGAATCTGCCTGAAACCTCGTGATAAATGAAACAAACGATGCACTCTCTTTTAAAGGCGCAAAGCCTGCCTTCATCGTGGCCAGGCCGTAAAAGACCAGCCCAAAGCCGAGCAGGATATCTCCAATATAAACCCACCTTCGATGCCCTAAAAAGAATTTGAGGAAAACCCCCACGGCGACGGCGGGAAGGGCGTATGCCGTGATATTGAAGGCGATCAATTGGGCGGTTATGGTGGTCCCGATATTGGCCCCGAGAACAACGCCCACAGCCTGTTTAAAGGTCATTAATCCGGCGTCCACAAAGCTCACCAGCATGACCGTTGTGGCACTGGAACTTTGTATAACACTGGTGACCAAGGCGCCCACACCGCAACCCACAAAGCGATTATTGGAGACCAGACCCAGTACCCGCCGCATTTTTTTGCCGGCCACCTTTTGAAGCCCTTCCGACATGATCTTCATGCCGAAAAGAAACAGCCCCAAACCGCCAAAGGATTGAAACAGGATGGAGAGCATGGTGTATTCCTCCTCCCTCTCCTGACCGGTTTTCACCAAAACCGGTCAGGAAGGTTGGTTGGAGGTGAAAGGAAAAAATCAGCGGGAAGGGCCTTGGGCCATTAAAGGGGTTCCTTGGTATTTTTCACCCGCTTCTTCTTTTTTCTCGCTTTTCAACGTTAAGGCCAGAACCGCGCCGATGGCAAGAAGCACCGCCGCCGTAATAAATGAAGATGTGTAGCTGTTGGAACTTGCCTGAAGCATTTGGGATAAACGCCCCATGACGAAGCCGCCGACACCCCAGGCCGTAAAAACGATGCCATAATTGGTGCCGAAGTTCTTTAGTCCCCAATTGTCCTTGGTTAAAGAAGGAAAGAGAGAAAGGTTGGTCCCGTAATTGAACCCGATCAGGGTCGCCAGTATCACCAGCAAAACGGCATTGGAGTGGGTTGCCCCCACCATGGGAATAGCCGCCAGCATTAGTAACATCTGGAAGGTCAGCATAATCGCCAGTGTGGCGCGCCTGCCGATCTTATCAGATAGGATTCCCGCGATAATGCGTCCACCTGCATTGCCGATGGCCATAATGGCCACAGCCAGAAAAGCCATTTCTCCCATGCTCTGTTTCGCCATGCCGGCCACGCTGCCGATGACCATGAGCCCGGCCCCGGCACCAATAAAATAGATAAACCAAATAATATAAAAAGTGGGGGCCTTCATCATTTCAGACGGGCCAGCGTCCTTTTGTGGTAGGCTGGCCGTCGCGCCGACCCGGCCCGCTGATTCCGCCACGGGCTTATATCCCACGGGCGGATTGACCAACATCATGGAAAGGCCACACACAACCGCTAAAAAGGCAATACCGAAAAACAACATGGCCTTCTGGAGACCCCAGATCCCTAATAGGAATTGGGATAGAGGCGCAATATAAACAGAAGCCAGGCCGAAACCGGAGACCACCAGTCCCGCGATAAGCCCTGTCTTGGCCGGGGGGAACCACTTAAGGGCCGGGGGTGTGGCCGCGGAATAGCCGAATCCGATACCCGTCCCCGCCAGCACACCGAAACCGAAGATCCAAGCCGCGTAACTGGTGGTCGTGGAAATCCAGATAAAGCCGATGCTCACCAGGAGTCCACCCATAAAGGCCGTAATCCTGGGGCCGAATTTGTCCTGACACTTTCCTGCCAAGATCATGGCAAAGGCAAAGACAATACAGCAAACGGCGTAGGGATCATTCAGGGATGCGAGATTCCAATTAAAGGCACCTTCTCCCCCTGCTTCTATGGATTGTTTGATGGCCCCTTTAAAAATACTCCAAGTATATAATATACCAAGGGCCAGATTGATTCCCATCCCGCTGAAGGTCACCATCCAGCCCTTGTTTTTGATCTGTTGTGACATCATTCCTCCTCCTTGTCTAAATAAGATCGGGGTATCCTCCATACCGTGGACTGATGGTCCATGGGGATACCCCGACCCAAAAAAAGAAAGTTATTTGAAAGATTATTGTCGCCCGGCTACCAGCTTATCCACTACATCGGGTTCTGCAAGGGTTGATGTGTCCCCGAGCTGATCGATCTGGCCTTCGGCGATTTTTCGCAAGATTCGTCGCATAATCTTTCCGCTTCTCGTCTTTGGAAGGGCATCCGCGAAATGAAGCTTGTCCGGAGACGCAATGGGACCGATCTCCTTTCTCACATGCTGAACAAGATTTTTCTTCAATTCGTCCGAAGGCGTATAACCCACCTTTAAGGTCACAAAGGCGTAGATCCCCTGACCTTTGATGTCATGCGGGAATCCAACAACAGCGGATTCGGCTACGGCTTCATGGGCCACCAGGGCGCTCTCAACCTCCGCGGTCCCCATTCGGTGACCGGAGACGTTGATGACGTCATCCACGCGGCCCATCAGGAAGTAATAGCCGTCCTCATCCCTCCTGGCCCCATCGCCGGTAAAATAATAGCCCGGGGTCTGGACAAAATATTGTTCCTTGAATCGAGCCGGATCACCATATACGGTTCGCATGAAACCGGGCCATGGTTTTCTGATATAAAGATGCCCGCCTTCATTGACGTCCGTTTCCGAACCGTCTTGTCGTAGGATCACAGGGTCCACTCCAAAGAACGGACGCGCGGCCGAACCGGGTTTCATGGGCATGGCGCCGGGAATCCCGGCGATTAGATGACCACCTGTCTCCGTCTGCCACCATGTGTCGGTAATGGGGCAACGCTCTTTTCCGATCACCTGATAATACCAGATCCATGCCTCCGGGTTAATGGGCTCGCCCACACTACCCAAAAGACGAAGGCTGCTCAGATCACGTTTATTTGGCCAGTCATCGCCGTTTTTCATAATGGCACGAATAGCCGTAGGTGCGGTATAAAATATATTGACGCCGTATTTTTCCACCACTTCCCAGAAACGGTCGGGTTCGGGGTAATTGGGTACACCTTCAAAGATCAATGAGGTCGCCCCCGCCGCCAAAGGACCATAAACAATATAGCTATGTCCGGTGACCCATCCGATGTCCGCCGTGCACCAGTACATGTCATCATCCCGCAGGTCAAATACGTATTTCATGGTCATGGTGGTGTAAAGGAGATAACCAGCCGTGGTGTGAAGCACACCTTTGGGCTTACCCGTGCTACCGCTTGTATAAAGAATAAACAGGGGATCCTCGGCATCCATTTCTTCAGGCTCACAAACAGGTGATGCATCGGCCATGAGTTCGTGCCACCAGTAATCTCGTCCTTCTTTCATGTCTGTTTCTTTGTCGATCCGATTGACCACAACACATTGCTTGACACTCGGGCATTTTTGTAGGGCAGCATCGGCATTTGCCTTGCTCGACAAGACCCTGCCGGATCGGTATCCCCAGTTACACGTAATCAATGTCTCGGCCTTGCAGTCCTGAATCCTGTCTTTCAGGGCGTCTGCGCTAAATCCGCCGAAAACAATGCTATGTACGGCGCCGATTCTGGCACAAGCCAGCATGGCCACGGCAAGTTCCATGATCATGGGGAGATAGATGGCGACACGATCGCCTTTCTTGACCCCTAATTTTTTTAATACATTGGCGAACTTACACACTTCCCGGTGCAGTTGTTGATAGGTGTATGTCTTTGATTCCTCCAGAGGCTCACCCTGGAAAATGAGGGCAGCCTTGTTCTTCCGCCAGGTTGTTAAATGGCGGTCCAGACAATTATAGGTCACATTGAGTTTCCCCCCGGCAAAATATCGAATGAAAATATCATCCTTAAAACTGTATTCTTCAACCGGGCCGTCCCACTTTTTGAACCAATCGAGGTGTTTCTCGGCCATCTCACCCCAAAATCCCTGGGGATCATCAATAGAGCGCTTCCACAGCGTCTCGTATTCTTTCATGTTTTTAAGAAGAGCCTTTTCAACAAACTCTTTTGGCGGTTCAAACACCCTTTTTTCCATATAAACCGATTCAACTTGTTTTTCCTGTGCCATGTCTAAACTCCTTTCAGTGAGTAGATTATTCTGTCATATATTGACATTAGGTTATGGGTTAAGGTTTGCTTCCATCCCATAGGGCTTGGAATAGCAGATGTACATAAAACGTCTTGCAGACGAAATACACCTGAAAATAATTTAACAATGAATATTGCCTTTTTAAGGAGATACTTGATGAAGATCATCTTCATTGGAGGGGATATCGGATGAAAACGAAATAACGATATCGTGGAGGTTTGTGCCTCTGGATGAAAAAAATGAGTATCTTCAGCTATTATGGGCTTCATCGCTTTATCTGTTATGAAAAAGGATATCATCAAAACTCTTAGAGCCGATCATGCGACGTTCTTTGCCCCTCATGCCTAAGCCTGTATTGCACCCCATATCTAAAAAGAGCGGTTCTCAGGCACAGGATAAAGTGGAACATTTTAGATTGGGCTCTTACAAAAACTAATGGATATGTTTCCCTTTCATTGTCAGATAGATGATGTAACCTTTTAGGATTATCGGATAATTCTTTTTCTTCGCAATGGGATGCGAAGCAAACTCTTATCTGCGAATCTTATTACGGCCAAAAAACATAAAAAATAAGCCTTTCTGGTTATAATCATTCAAGGCTTTTAGCTGGTAAATATTTCAAACTTGATATCCATCTCCTTTTGTAATCTTTTACAAGATCAAGGCCATCCGTCTATCCCACAATTTTTCAAAAAAGGCAAGTATATATACCGAAAAATTTGACTTCATCTCTGTTTTTTGCTCATTTTCATGGCCCATGAGAAATCCCCGCCTCTCTTGTTAGGTTGACTTCTTATCGGCATTTTCTTTAAAATGATAAAATACGTGATTTCACTACCGGGCAAGCGGTAGATACCTAGGGGAAAACAGGATCATCTAACATTCGGTTTTCTTCAAGATAACGTTCCGTCACCACATTGAATATCTCGTCCATAACGCCTTAATCATAGACATGTCCAGAAATCTTTTTCATGCCAAAAGGACCGGGTTGAGAGAAATACCCCTACCAAATTGGGCATAACATGCCGGCGATGAACTGATCATGGCATAACGATCTGGATCGGCAGTCTTTTCCCCTATGATAATGGCCTTTATGGCCCTTTTTGGGCAGATCCAGACACATTCACCTTCAATATGAGCCAACCCGTCCCGAATGCGGATAGCCTCTGTTGGGCATGCCTTCATGTAAAGAACACACCTGTTTCATCGATTTTGATCAATCAGGACACAGTGGTTTTATTGAGATTTTATTTCCATAAATGGGTACCCAATCAAAAGACCGGTTTAATCATACTCGGCTCCAATGTGAATCGGAGCAAAAAATATACCATAAAATCATTCCATCCCATAATTTTAAGGGGGCTATTTATGCTATAATATAAAGCTGTTATCATTTTATGGGTCTTAATGGGGGCGGATGGATGTGTCGGTTTTTTTTACAACTTGAAAAGACAAGTGAGGATCGTTTTGATGCGGTGGTGGTGCTGGTCCTTATGAGGCCCTCAACGATTCGCTGGATAAAATCACTGTCACCTCTTGATTAGCCGGTCAAGATCGCAAGAAAATAATTTCTTCAACATATGGAATCAATTATGTTATAATGTCTCCATTCTACCGGCCAAGGGAATACATGACAGAGCGCTTCAGGTTATTGAATCTCCTTAATCCTTCTGGCTGGCATACCTACTAGGCCGCATTTTTGACATGTTGTTTGAAAAAAACTACAATCTCGTTATCAAACACATCCATCCCATCGAATAAGGAATCGAGGCTCAGGTATGGCCAAGATATTGATTATTCATAATCTTGATACATTGGATATTTTTTCAACCCTCCTTAAGGACATCATCCCGCAATGCCGATTGATCACCGCTTCATCCGGTCCTGAAGGCATGGAAAAGGCCGTGTCGGAGCACCCTGATGTGATCCTGGTGGATACCAGCGTCCATGGGATGGATGGATTTGAAATCTGCAAACAAATAAAAACCGAAGAAGCATTACGATATATTCCCGTGGTTCTCTTGATGGACAGAGAAGCGGACGAAAATAACCCCTTGGAACAGACTGGATTCGGCGCGGACGCATTTTTAAGAAAACCCATTAACAAGACGGAGTTGATTACCCAGGTCTTCGCCATGCTCAGAATCAAGGAATCGGAAGACTTGTTGAGGAGGGAGAAGGATTTGCTAGAAGACCTTATCAGGGAAAGGACCCGTGCCTTGAAAGTCTGCGAGGCCAGATATAAAGGGATATTTGAAAACACCATCAATGCCGTGGCGGTCTATCTGGCCGTTGATGATGGCGAGGGTTTTATCCTGGTGGATTTCAATCGGGCAGGAGAAAGCATTGAGCGAGTGCATAGAGACGACATTATCGGGAAAAGGGTGACGGATGTCTTTCCTGGTGTAAAATCGTTTGGCCTTTTTGATGTATTCCAACGGGTCTGGAAAACCGGAAACCCTGAACATTTTCCGGTGGCCATGTACCAAGACGATCGGATCAGCGGGTGGCGTGATAATTTTGTGCATAAACTGCCGTCAGGAGAGATCGTGGCCATCTATAGCGATGAAACCGAGCGGAAACAGTATGAGCAGAAGTTGCGGGAAAGCGAGGAGATGTACCGTATGCTTTTTGAACACGCCGGGTTTGGGATAGCCCTGGTGGACCCGAATACGGGCAGGCGAGAAGCCTTTAATAGAAATTTATATGAGCGTTTAGGATATACTTATGAAGAGTGTAAAAATTTAACAATTACTGATATTCAATATGAGGACGGTCCTGAAGCTGTTCAAGACCGCATGCGGATGATCCTGGAAAAAGGATCTCTCACATTCGAGGAAAAACACCGTACCAAGAACGATGATGCCAGGCATATTCTGGTCAGTGCGGTACCCATCTGTATTCATGGGAAACAGTTTATACAAACCATCAGCCTCGATATCACGGACCGCAAAAAGGCCGAAACCGCTCTTCAAGAAAGCGAAAAAAGATTTCGTCAACTAGCCGAAAATATACAGGAGGTCTTTTGGGTGGTCTCTCCGGATTGGCTTCGCATCCATTACATCAGCCCCGCGTATGAAAATGTATGGGGACGAACGTGCGAAAGTCTATATAAGAACCCTCAATCTTGGCTTGATGCCGTGGTTGTTGAGGATCGAGATCTCGTCACCGGTTATTTGAAGAAAAAAATGAATAAAGATCTGTCCGAGATTGCCTTCCCTGAGTATCGGATCACTCGACCTGATGGGTCTATCCGATGGATTCTAGCCCGAGGTTTCGCCATATCCAATGAGGCTGGGGGAGTCGATCGGATCGTGGGGATTGCCAAGGACATCACTGATCGGAAAGAATCGGAAAAGGCCTTCCAGGCCATTCTTGAAAGCACGGTGGGGATTATCGGACAAGGTTTTTTTAATAAAATTCTGCATGAGACCTGCAATTGGCTGAATTGTGAAATAGCCTTTATTGTGGAGATAGATAATGACATGGTTTGTCATCCGGTTGCAGTGATTGTGGATGGTCATATATCACCCGCTTCTTCATTTAAATTGACCGGTACACCATGTCACGGGGTTTTCCTTAATGGATTTCGATTCTATCCTGAGGGCATTCAAGGCCGATTCCCTGATGATCAGCGTTTGCCGGAAATGGGCGCTATGGGATATGTCGGGACATCACTGATTGATGGCGCCGGTAATAAAATAGGGGTGCTGGGTGCCGTATCTCGAAAAAAATTAAGCCTGCCTGAAAGGGCCGAGGATGTCATGAAGATCCTGGCCGCAAGGGTTTCAGCGGAGCTAGAAAGAAAAAAGGTCGAAAGGGAGAAGATACGGGTTGAAGCACAACTGCAACAGGCCCAAAAAATGGAGGCCATAGGGACCTTGGCCGGGGGCATCGCCCATGATTTTAATAATATCCTGCAGTCCATTATCCTGAATACGGAGTTGGCGATCTATGAGAGAAGATCCATAGAAGGAACCGGTCGTATGGAGGAGGTCTTAAAGGCCTCTAAACGAGCCGCGGATTTGGTCAAACAGATACTGACCTTCAGCCGACGGGGCGAGTTGGAGCTTAAACCTTTGCATATTGGTATCATCATCGAAGAGGCCCTTAGATTGCTGCGATCGTCATTGCCCACGACCATTGAGATCCGAAAAAAGCTCAATTCAAAGTCGGATCTGGTCATGGCTGATGTAACCCAGATCCATCAAGTGATAATGAATCTTTGCTCAAATGCGGGTCATGCCATGAAGGCGAAAGGGGGCGTGCTTAATGTAACTCTAAGTCCTGAGGATATTGGTTCGGAGACATCATCATTCCATCCCGACTTGCATCAGGGGCCGTATCTGAAACTGGTCGTTAGTGACACCGGTAATGGAATGGACCCCGTGACCTTGAGACGAATCTTTGATCCTTTTTTTACGACAAAGGAACGGGGTGAAGGGACCGGCCTGGGGCTCTCCGTGGTTTACGGGATTGTTAAAAATCTGGGAGGCGCCATTACCGCTGAAAGTGAGGAGGGAAAAGGGACGACTTTTTCCATCTTTTTCCCTAGGCTTGAAAAAGAGGGTAAAAAGATGGTCGAAAAAATAGGCCCCATACCCAAAGGAAAAGAGCGTATTCTTCTTATTGATGATGAAGATGATCTCATAGACGTGGAGCGTGGAGTCCTTGAAAAGCTTGGTTATCAGACGGTGACCACCTCCGATAGCATGAAAGGACTCGATATCTTCAGGTCCCAGCCGGAAGGTTTTGACCTGGTCATTACGGATCAAACCATGCCCAAGATACCCGGATCGGAACTGGCCAAAGAATTAATTCGGATACGACCGGATATACCCATCATCCTATGCACGGGTCACAGTGCCATGATCTCGGAAGATCAGGCCCGGTCATTAGGGATTCGAGCGCTTGCCATGAAACCCTTTGAAATGAGAGAAATAGCCGAGACCATCCGAAAGGTCTTGGATAAAAAAAATGATTGATAATTTTACATTTAGGTCTTGACGCCTTGTGTGAAAACCCATATACTGCCGCCCTAAATTCAATTCCAACCATATCATATAAACAACTGCCGGGAAGATCATCCAGCATGTAAAGTCAATACGATGGTCAATGATCTTCCGGTTGCAATACCTATTGATCCCAGTGCATCTGCAGATACAGGCTGATGATGGGGGTGTTTTATTCGATTTAGAATCAAATGGACAAGGCTGATGCCTGACCAGGCATATGAAATAACCTTTTATCGTCGCCGATTTCTTACCTATAATTTTTTAGCAGTGTAATAGATATCTAGAATCATTGAGTTTTTCCAATGATTTTAGCGGAAAGCCTTCAGGGGGTCAACCAACGATCCCCCTAAGGCTATCCAACAGGGCAACCTTTGCCCCACCCTCCCCATTGGGGGAGGGTAAGGGCAGGGGTGACAGGCTGGCGATCTTATTCGTTATTGAAACAGGCATCTTAAGCAATCTCTTGTGGTATGAATACGGAGATCATAGCAGGTGGAAAAAGATAAAAACGTGAAATTACGAATCGAGAATATCTCCCTCAGCTTTGGCGGTGTGAATGCCCTCATTGATGTGAGCATGGAGATAAGGGATAATGAAATCCTCGCCATTATCGGGCCAAATGGCGCCGGTAAGACGGCCCTCCTGAATTGCATTAACGGCTTTTATAAGCCCCAGAAGGGGGAAATCTATTACAAAGGACAAAAAATTACCAGGATGCGGCCTGATAAATTGGCTAAACTGGGCATCGCCAGGGCCTTTCAAAATATTGAATTATATGCAGGGTTAACCACACAAGACAATATCATGGCGGCAAGGCATGTGTTGATGAGACAAAATTTTGTTGCAGGCGCCCTTTATCTAGGCTGGGCCCTTAAAGAAGAAATCGCACATCGGCAAATCGCCGAGGAAATCATTGATTTCCTGGAGATCGCCCCTATTCGGAAGACACATGTCGGGGTCTTGCCCTACGGAATGCAGAAACGGGTGGAACTGGGCCGGGCCT
Organism: Deltaproteobacteria bacterium; assembly: GCA_016930835.1. Taxonomy (GTDB): domain Bacteria; phylum Desulfobacterota; class DSM-4660; order Desulfatiglandales; family HGW-15; genus JAFGGA01. Next base: position 7,479 of record JAFGGA010000051.1, on the reverse strand, counting down.
TGGCCCTGGAGCCCAATCTTCTACTCCTTGATGAACCCATGGCCGGCATGAACCTGGAAGAAAAGGAAGACATCGCCCGATTTATCCTGGATATATATGAGGGTCAGGGAGCTACCTATTCAAATACCCCCATACTCAGAGACGGCATTCGCAGTATCGTCCTTGTAGAGCACGATATGGGTGTGGTCATGGATATTGCGGACCGGATTATTGTCCTCGATTTCGGGCGGAAAATAGCCGAAGGCACGCCTGCTGAAATCAAGTCAAATCCTAAAGTTATTAGCGCTTACCTGGGAGAAGAGGAATAACAGGAGTAAGGCGCAGGGCGCAGGGCACAAGGCTTAAGGAGTAAGGATTTTATGCAGAGTCTTGATATACGACAAAAAATAGAGGTAGAGCAAACAAGATGCTGGATGTGAATAATATTGAAGTGGCTTACATGAAGGTGATTCAGGTCTTGCGGGGCGTATCATTAAAGGTCGATGATGGCCGTATCGTGGCCCTTCTCGGGGCCAACGGAGGCGGCAAAACAACCACGCTAAAGGCCATATCCGGTCTTCTCAAGACGGAGGTCGGGGAGGTCACCAACGGCAGCATTCAATTTAATGGGAAACAGATTGATCGATATGGTCCCGAGGCGATCGCCGCCATGGGAATTACCCAGGTCATGGAGGGGAGGCGGGTCCTGGAGCATTTGAGTGTGGAAGAAAATCTCTTGGTCGGGGCTTATTGCCGTAAAGACAAGACCGCCATCAAAAAAGACCTGGAAATGGTCTTTGATTATTTCCCTTACATTCAGCGGCTCCGCCGGCAGGTAAGCGGGTACTTATCGGGTGGAGAACAACAGATGTTGGTGATCGGGAGGGCACTTATGGCAAGGCCGAAACTGATCCTTCTGGATGAACCGTCATTGGGCCTTGCCCCGTTGGTGGTGAAAGAGATCTACAAGATTATTCATGAGATCAACGCTGGAGTAAAGATGGCCATACTTGTCGTGGAGCAGAATGTCAAGGCGGCCCTGGGCATAGCTGATTATGGGTATATCATGGAGAATGGCCGGATTGTTCTAAGCGGCCCGGCGGAAATATTGAGAGACAATGAAGATATCAAGGAATTCTACATGGGGATATCCACGGTCGGTGCCAAAAAAAGCTATCGTGATGTCAAACATTACAAGCGGAAGAAAAGGTGGCTGGCATAATGGAAGGGCGGAAAAGCATGACGACCGGTTTGGATGAACGTTACAAAGAAAAAGGTGACACCTGGCCTCAGATACTGAAGTTTAATTACGAACAATATGGCCTTCGCACGGCCATGCGGCACAAGCATTATGGTATTTGGCAAACCTATACGTGGAAAGATTATTACCTTAATGTAAAAGGCCTGGCCCTGGGGTTGCTGTCGTTGGGGTTCCAACCTGGTGATAAGCTCCTCATCATCGGAGATAATGCGCCGCATTATTATTATTCCGAACTGGCTGCGCAGGCCGATCATGGTGTTTCAGTGGGCCTCTATTCTGAATTAACCCCGGAGGAAATCAAAATCATCGCGGTGAATGCCGAAGCTGTATTCGCTGTTGTGGAGGATCAGGAGCAAGTGGATAAATTTTTTCAGATTAAGGAAGATCTGCCTTTTCTGAAAAACGTTATTTTTTGGAACCATAAAGGACTTGCCCACTATAAAGACCCCATTTTAATGGGTTATGAACAAGTACTTGAAAAGGGTAAAGAATACGAAAAAGCACATACCGGTATTTTTGAACAGAATGTCGCGAGCGGCAAGGCGGATGATATATGCGCCATTGTGTATACCTCTGGGACCACCGGCTCCACGCCTAAAGGGGCACTACATACTTATCAAACCATGAGAGCGGGGACCGACTTGTACTTATCTTTAGACCCGTGGCTACAACAGGATAACGTGGTTCCCTATCTCCCACCCGCTTGGATGGCCGAACAATGGTTTGGAATCGGCTGCCATTTATTATCGGCCTGCGCCCTGAATTTTGCGGAATCACCGGCAACCCAGCAGCGGGATACCCACGAGACGAATCCCAGTATCGTCATCTACAGGGCGGGGATTTGGGAGAGTCAAGCCGCGAACGTACATGCCCGTATTCTCGACGCCGATCCCGTCAAGCGCTTTGCCTTTCGCAAACTCATGCCCATTGGATACAGGATGGTGGAGAAAAGGCGGCAACGTCAGAAGCCGGGGCTCGGATTACGGACCCTTTATGCATTGGCCGATATGATGCTGTTCCGTCATGTCAGGAAAAGCCTTGGCCTTTCGAATGCCAGGATCTGTTATACATCCGGATCCACACTCAGTCCGGATGCGTTCCGGTTTTATCATGCCCTGAAACTTCCCCTAAAAAGCCTGTACTGGTCCACGGAGGGGGGCGTCTTAAGCGGCGCCATGAACGATGACATCCATCCAGATACGGTTGGCCCCGTCCGCGAAGGCGTAGAGATCAGGATAGCACAGAATGGTGAATTAATCTATCGACAGGCGGGGACCTTCATCGGGTATCAAAATAATCCTGAAGAGACAAGCCATGTTTTTAAGGATGGATGGTTTTATAGCGGTGACAGTGTCTCTGTGCGCGATGATAAACACATCATGTTTTTGGACAGGGTCACGGATTTGTTGGTGTTAGCCAATGGCCGGCAGTTGGCCCCCCAATTCGTTGAAAGCCGTCTGCGATTCAGCCCTTCTATCAGGGACGCATGGATCATCCCCAATCCCGATAATGATTACCTCGCCGCGGTTATTGTCATTGACTATGAAAATGTGAGTCGATGGGCGGGCCAAAATAGGGTGCCCTATACGGCCTTTGACGATCTATCGCAACGACCGGAGGTCTACGATCTGATCAAGAAGGACATCGATCGAATCAATCAGGATCTACCGTCAGATGCCCGAATCAAAAAGTATGTCCATCTTAACAAAGAATTTAATCCGAACAAAGGTGAGCTGACTCGTAACCGGAAACTCAGGAAGGCCTTTTTAAGAGAGCGATATCAAACGCTGATAGATGCCGTCTGCCAAGACAAGATCGAAGTTCCCATTGAATCCCCGGTCACTTCAGGGGATGGGCAAACCAATACCGTAACCACAACCTTGCATATCCATTCTATCTAAAGGAAACGCCTTATGACCTTCTTCATACAATTAGTCGTAACCGGTTTTGCTCAGGGCATGGTCTATGCTCTTATTGCCATTGGATTTGTGATTATTCTCAAGTGCTCCGAGGTGTTCAACATCGCCCAAGGACACTTTGTCATGATTGGCGGGTACCTGGGTTATACATTCCTGGTCCCGCTCGGATTACCTGTGTGGGCAAGTTTATTGGCTGCGGTTGTGGTGGCTGTTTTCATGGGTTTGGTAATTGAAAGATTCACCTTACGTCCCCTTATCGGCCAACCCGTCCTGGCGGTTATCATGATGACCATCGCCCTAGCCACGGTACTAAGTGGACTGGCAACCCTGATTTGGGGGGCCGAATATAAAGCGTACCATGGGTTATTACCGACGATAATCCTAAAGGTAGGCTCCATATCCATACCGTCGGAATCCTTGATCGGACTCATCGTGTCCGTTATTTGTGTAACCCTGCTCATGCTCCTTTTCCGATATACCAAGATCGGACTGGCCATGAGGGCCACGGCCGAGGACCTGCAAGTGGTGCAAAGCCTGGGTATCAAGGCAACCACTGTTTATGCCGTATCGTGGATAATCGCCTGTATCGTGGGCGTGATCGGAGGGATCCTTTTGGGCGGCATATCCGGCGCCAACATGGTTCTTGCCGATATCGGCCTCAAGGCATTTGCGGTTGTTTTGCTGGGCGGGGTCAATTCCATCGGGGGAGCCATTTTTGCCGGTATCATATTGGGGATGCTGGAAAATGTGGCTGCCGGTTATCTGGATCCGCTCCTGCCCGGTGGTGGGCTGGCCCAGGTATTTCCCTTTATTGTGATGATTATTGTCCTCATTTTCAAACCCCATGGTCTATTCGGCCTGGCTACCATAGAAAGGATCTGATTCATGGCTCTTTATTCCGGCACATTTCATGAAAATTACGCCCAGGATATGGCTGTTTTCCCTACCAAGCTCCATTGGGGATTGCTCATAATCTTTCTCATCCTTCTCTTTACCTGCCCCCTATTTTTCAGTGACAGGATACTGACCATCCTGACCATGATCGGGATTACCATCATCAGCGTGCATGGACTGAATATCTTGGTTGGCTATTGCGGCCAGATTTCAATGGGACATGCGGGCTTTATGGCGGTAGGTGGTTATACCTCGGCTATTTTATATGCCAAGCTGAGCTTTCCATTCTGGGCGGCCCTCCCCTGCGGTGCACTGGCCGCGGGGATCGCGGGTCTGTTCTTTGGCCTTCCATCCCTGAAGATCAAAGGCTTTTACCTTATTATGGCCACGATCGCCGCACACTTTATTATCATCTGGGCCATTATTCAGCTCTATGGTCTAACCGGCGGAGCTGACGGGCTGAGTGTACCAAGGCCTCGAATAGGGGCTATCATGCTCGGTACCAAGACGAATTATTTTTACTTGGTGATGGTGTTGGCCTGCCTGGCAACCCTCATCGCCCACAATATCGTCAGAACCAGGGCGGGGCGGGCCTTTATTGCCATTCGCGATAACGACCTGGCCGCGGAAGTCATGGGCATCAGCCTCTGGAGTTACAAGCTGCAGGCATTTTTTATCGGGTGTGTCTTTGCCGGCGTGGCCGGGGCATTGCTCGTTCATTATATCAGTTTCGCCAGCACGGACCAGTTTCCTTTTATGGATTCTGTCTGGTATCTGGGAATGCTCATCGTAGGGGGGATGGGAAGTACAGGTGGGGCCATTTTCGGCGTGGTGGCACTTAAGTTGTTGGATGAACTCGTCACTGTCATCGGACCGATCTTATCGGCCGCCGTTGCTCCTCAAGCTGCCGCTTCCGTGGCCATTATGTCCCATGGGTTGATCATCATCATCTTCCTTATTTTTGAACCCCGCGGACTTTATCATCGATGGGAAATGATTAAAAACTACTTTAGGCTTTGGCCTTTCTCACACCAGGAATAATCGTCGTGAAGAGGGGTATTTTTCTACTGATAGAGTGGTTTTTTTAACATCAACAACCTAATTCAACTGAAAAGGAGGAGAAAAATGGGAAAAACAAGATTTGGGTTCGTAGCTTTATTGATCGTAATGGTCGCGCTTTTTATGGTCCCGATCGGCGCACAGGCAAAAACACTTTATGTCGGCGGCACCCAATCGCTGACAGGGGCCTTTGCAGAGGATTCAGCGGCGGTCCTGGCCGGAATTCAGGATTATGTTCGATACGTCAATGAGACAAAGATGATGGCCCCGTGGCGAAAAGAGAAATTCCCGGCCGATATCACGCTGGAAGTATTATGGCGGGATGATGAGCTCAAGCCGGCCAAGGCCCTTTCGATTTATGAAGAACTCAAGGCCAAGGGAATGCTGGTTGCCAGGATATCAGGATCTCCCATCGCATTGGCTCTCAAAGACAGGTTATGGGAGGATCAGATGGGTGCTACCAGCATGGCGAGCGGTTCATACCTGATGACGCCGCCACAAAGCATCTTTACCTATTATCCTATTTATACGGATTCCTGTGCCGCTATTGCGGATTGGTTCAAGGCAAGCTGGAAGGAATCGAGAAAACCGAGGGTTGCCTACTTGACCGCCGACAACGCCATGGGTAAATCACTTGAGATACCTGCAATGAGAGCCTACCTGGATAAGATCGGCTATGAGTTTGTGGGTACCCAGTATGTGCCTTTGATAGCGACATCGCCACCGACCACCCAACTCACATGGTTGAAGCAAAAGGGTGTTGACCTGGCCCTGGGTGTGATGATCAATCCGGGCTCTCAGCCAACAGTCAAGGAGATGGTCAGGTTGGGGATGGGGCCGTTTCAACCCTACAAGATGACCTTTGGTGTTGCCCTGCCCGGTCATGCTGCCGTTTTTGCCGAGGCCATGGGAAAATTGGGTGATGGTTATGTCTGCGCTGGTAGTTTCCGTCCGTTAGACGATCTCGCCACACCGGGAATCAAATTTTGTGATGATCTGCAGAAAAAATACCATCCCGACAAGCGTGTGACCCACATCATGTACGAGGGGGGAATGCTTGAGGCGATGGTTCAGGTCGAGGCCTTAAGATTGGCCCTGGAAAAGGCGCCATATGAAAAGCTCACGCCCAAGGTCGTACTGGAGCAAGGCTTCTACAGGATCAAAAATCTTAACACCGGTGATATCAGCAGCACGCCGTTGACCTACGGGAAGGGTGATATCGAGGGCGTTGATGAGATACGGATTGATCAGGTGCGAAACGGCAAGTCGGTCAAAGTCGGACTCGCGCCCGTGCATGGTATTTACTAAAAATATTTCAGGGGCCCATATGATAGTGGGCCCCTTGCCTTTGTTCGTCAAATCTACCTTCTGTCCACTTCTCCCTTATATAGGGTCCTCAACAACTCTCCTGAAGACTCATCTGATAATCTTCCACATTCCCTAATGCCTTTTCTCCATTTCATTAACGGTTCCGAATGAATATTTCACTCCGGCGCCCTAGATCCGAGATTTCCTTTGCCGCTATTGCGATGCGGTTGTCGAGATTCAGGGCATTCCAGTATCTTTCCAATATCTCCTCGGCTCCGTCGTGGCAGGGTAATAGCAGTGGTTCTCCCGAAAAGCTTGGTAATGGATTTCCATCTCCTAGGTAAGTGGTCAGACCAAATCCAAAACCTACAGCCGGCATGGAGGGCCTGTAAAAAAATCGATCCGTATAGGATGAATCAAGCGGGCTTGCCTTCAGAATGCTTAATATCATACTGGCGGTTTTGCCCTTGAAACTCAAAACGCCACTAATGCGCGGCGTGAAATGAGGAGCATCCGGTTCGTGTTCCCGTTTAATTAATGCATCTTCAATCGTCCCCCCGCCTTGCAGCGTTTCAACCATTGTTCGAGTTTGATCCCCGTTACTAACCAGATAGATATCGGGGAGGTCCAGCATGGCTTCATAGATGATCAAACTCGGATCTGCGATCGAGCCTGGATCGATCGGTTCTGTTTTTAAAATGCCTCCATCAACTACAAACCTGCGATTCCGACTCTGGGCACTCCGACCCATGATCCAATATAGGATCAACCACTTGTCTTCCCCTGATCTACCAATAACAAGCCCCCGGCCTGGATATGGGTTCTGGGATAAATAATGCTTGAAATTGGATAAAGCTATTTCATCTCTCTTCATGTCAACTCCTTAAAAAAATCGTTCACCTGGTATAAAAAGTTTTCTAAAAATCATTCTTGACGGGTTCGTAAAAAGTCAAAGTACTAGTGTTTACTTGTATTATTAATCGATAATATGTTATGCTTGGGCATACGCCAACCTATAACGGAGGTTAAAGATGCCCAAGAAAGCAATGAATATCAATT
>JAFGGA010000050.1 GCA_016930835.1 Deltaproteobacteria bacterium | reverse complement strand
CTGAGTGCGCAGACCCGCGCGCACTCCATCCCCCCCGGGCCCGCGCCGATAACAAGCACCCTTTTTGGTTTTGATGCCTTTTCCAACGGATAGGGATAAAGCGACTCCTTTCCCGTCCTGGCATTGACGCTGCAACGGATTCCTTTTGATTCGGGAACCATAAAGACGTACTCCGAGGTGCACAGAAAGCAGGCGATGCATGGGACAATGTCTTCAAGGTGACCACTGCGCGCCTTTTGCACGAGGAAAGGATCTGCAAGGAATCCCCTGGCGATATCTACAAAATCCGCTTTCCCTTCATCCAAGGCTGCTTCCGCGATCCAGGGTGTTATACCACCGGCAACGGTAACAGGGATTGAGACCTCATGCTTAACGGCTTCCGCAAAATGAAGGAGCACTCCGGGGACGATGGGAGACTGTCTTGTGGAACGGACACCGTAGCCGAAAGAGGAGACGGCCAGGGCATCGGCACCGGCTCTTTCAATCATCTTCGCCACCTCGAGGGTTTCATCGAAGATAATGCCCCTTTTGCCGGCGAATTCAATGTTCCCATCCTCGTTGGCGGTAAGGCGGCAGATAAGAGGCAAGTCCGGAACGCTTTCCTTAACCGCTCCCACAACCTCCACCAGAAAGCGCGCCCGGTTTTCGAGCGACCCGCCGTACTCATCGGAGCGTTCATTCCACATGGGGGACAGAAACTGCGCAAAAAGATACTGGTGAGCCCCATGAAGCCCGAGCGCTTCAAAGCCGGCCTCGCGGCAGCGGAGGGCGGCCTTGACAAAACACTGCCTCACCTCTTTAATGTCCCTTGTTGTCATCTCTCGAGGTTGGGCGAATCCACGCCGGGAAACGGAAGAAGGACCCATGGGCGTCACCCCGGTCACTTTTTCATAGGACGCGGCGCCGGCATGCTGTAATTGAATGGCCGCCCTGGCCCCGTTCTCCTGAATAGCCGTGCTGAGCTTACTCAGCATGCGAATATAGCGATCATCATCGAGATGAGGTTGCATAAAACTCTTTGAAGTGGAAGTTTGAACACTGCTGGCTTCCACCATGATCATCGCAACACCACCTCTGGCACGTTCAGCATAATAATCTATCTGCCTTTGCGTCACATATCCGTCCGGATCCGCATATTCCGTACCCATCGGGGCCATGATAACCCGGTTCTTCAGAACGAGCGGCCCTATGGTACCGCTACGAAAAATCCTGTTTAAAACACCTTCCATAAACTAATCCCTTTCTATTCAATGATTTATAACGAAACCCGGGATGAATCAACAATGGGAACGGGGATGACCCTGCCATCACATACTGTCCTCTCCGGGCCCATTTGTCCATTTCCGTTTCTTCAAGACCCCATCCCCTGATCCGGTAGTCTCGCTTTCCCTTACCAAATATTAATAAAAGCCCCCGTTGACCTGGAGTATTTCTCCGGTAATATACCTTGCGTTATCGGAAACCAGGAATAGAACCGCATTTGCAATATCCTGGGGATCACCGAATTCCCCTAAGGGAATACGCTCCAAGATCCGACGTTGTCTTTCCCGAGGGATTTGATCCGACATCCCCGTTTTAATGAGGCCTGGTGAGACGGCATTTACCGTTATCTTTCTTTTACCGAGTTCACGGGCCAAAGATTTCGTAAGGGCGTTGATACCCCCTTTTGACGCGGCATAATTACTCTGTCCAAAGGATCCCAACATACCGGCCACTGAACTGATATTGACGATCTTCCCTCCGTCCATCAGCAAGGGCAATGCTTGGTGAATCACGTTATAGACCCCCGTGAGATTAACGGCCAGAACCTCATTCCACTCATTCGGGGTCATCTTGGAAATTGTCCGATCCCGAAGGATTGCGGCATTATTTACAACCACTTTCAATCTACCGAAGGATTCTTTTATCCTCGCCATCAATCCGCCTACTTCTTCATACTTGGACACATCGGCCGGAATGAACTCGGCGCGCGATCCCGATTTCCTGATCAGATCCACCAGGGCCGTCGCTTCTTTGTGCCGGCTCTCCATATCATTTACGACAACGTCTGATCCATTTTTGGCCAGGGTCACCGCAACAGCCTCTCCTATACCCTGAGCCGCTCCAGTGACCAAGGCAACCTGCGATGTAAGAATCATGCGCCCTCTTGATTTCAAAACCGGGATCAATAAAGCATTATTGCCATTTCACATGAATCGGCTCTCTATCCACCGTCTTCAAGTATCTCTGACCGGGGTACCCGAGAAACAGGGCGCTGTAAACCATATGATCCGAAGGCAGGTGAAGTTCTTCAAGTGCTGGAGGATAATAGGTCGCAGCATTCACAAATGCACCGCTATAGCAAGACTCGATACCCAGAGTCCTTGCGAAAAGCGTGACCGTATGGGCGGCAATAACACAATCATCCTTCGGGGTTCCTAATCTTTTGGCATGGCTATGGAAGATCATTACGGCCGGCGCGTTGAAAAAGATCGGTTCCACTAATCCCGATTCATTTCTTTTCAATACATTATTACAATTATTCAGTGCTTCCATGGACTGTTTATAGCTCTCAGAGCCCTCTTTCTCTTCAGAACGCAATCTTGCCAGCTTTTTCTCGATCAAATCCCTGAGATGGTAAAGATAACGGATCGTGAGGGCGGCCAGCTTTTCTATTCTTTCGGTTTCCTGCACGACCAGGATATGTGTCTTCTGCCTGTTGCTGCCGGTTGGCGCATAACGGCAGGCCTCGATGAGCAATTCCAGATGATCATGGGGTATCTTTTTCTTTTGAAAGCTCCTGTGGCTCCTTCTTTCTCGAAGGAACTGAAGAAAATCAGTTGGGGAAAAAGAAATCGGCCACGGAATATCATTAAACGCCTTCATGTTTAAACCATGGTGTACAAGCGCATCGGTTGGACAGACGGATACGCAATGACCGCAGAAAAAGCAGTTGTCCTCATGAACTTCGGGAACGATATTTCCGTCTTTTTCAGTGATTAACCCAAGACATGCGGTTACACACTCTCCGCATTGAATGCATTTGTTCGGATCAATGGATACCAGATTCAATATATTCTCCTCCTGTCACATTCGATTCGGCAGCCACATAACAAGGTCGGGAAACACAAAAAAGATGGCAATGGAGAGGGACATCAGGAGTACGTAGACGAAATTGGCCCTGAAAACCTGCTCGAGGGTGATGCCATAGGGTTGCATGACCCCCGCGAGCACATAGCACGATATTCCCATGGGTGGGGTGATCAGGCCGATTTCTATGGTGATCATGATCTGCAACCCAAACCAGATGGGATCATAACCAAGAGCATCGATTATGGGCATAAAAATGGGTACCGTTAATATCATAATGCTCGCGCCGTCGATGAAACATCCCATGATAATGACGAGAAGCAACATGCCAGCGATGACCATCCAGGGAGGTACTCCCGCCGTTACAAGCAAACTCTCCAGTGTAGAGGATACGCCCAGTTTGACCACCAAATGCCCGAAGGTCATCCCCACAAATAGGATCAACAGCAGCCAGGAGGCGTTGCGGGCCGTGGCCAGGAAGGTTTCCTTTAAAAGTTTCATGGTCAGGGTGCCACGGAGATAAGAAACCAGCGTAACGGCGACCACGCCTAATGCAGAGGCCTCAACTGGGGTGGCGACCCCGCCGTACATGGATCCGAGGACTCCTCCTATGATCACCGGAAACGGCCAGAAGTACTTTAAAGCGACCAAACGCCTCCTCCATGTTACATCCTCGGCAAGGGCGGGGGCCAGGCTGGGATTTAAGGCGACACGGATGACGATATAGACCATGAAGATCAGGGTCATGATGATTCCCGCCGTGAGACCGGCCATGAAAAGCTTCGCTATGGAGGCATCGCTCAGGCGGCCGTAAATGATGAAACCGGAACTGGGAGGGATGATCATGCCGATGCTCGATCCCCCCAGGACCCCGGCAAGCAGGGATTTATTATAGCCCCTTGGCACAAGCTTTGGAAGGGTGGCATTGGCCATGGTCAATGTGGTCGCTATGCTCGATCCGGTGCAGGCCCCGCAGATGGCGCAGCCCAGAATGCTCGATATAACAAGCCCTCCGGGAATGCGTTTCAGCCATAATTCCAGGGTATCAAAGGCGTCGCCCGCAATCCCGCTTCGACTGATAAGCTCACCCATCATCATGAACAGGGGAAGCGCGAGCATGATAAAGGAATCGGTCGTGGTGATCGCCGACCTTGCCGCGATGCCGAGTGCGTCCAGGCCACCCCAGAAAAGCACCAATCCCGTAAGACACGGCAAAAGAAAGGCAAAGGGAATGGCCAACCCCAGCGCGGCCAGGAAGCAGAAGCACAAAATCATTGAAAGTCCGATCAAAACGTCCATACGGCTTTTCACCTCCACTCAAGGCAAACAAAGTTTGCATCAGTCTTCACAAAAGAAGAAAAATCGTAACAATCTATGTTTTTTAAACCCAAACAATTGAAGGTCTCTTAAAAGGTCCAGGAATACATCCATTTGTCATTCCGGCCTGCCTGTGCGTGTCCTTACGCAGACAGGCGAAGGCCGGAATCCAGTCTTTTCAGATAGTTGCATGGACTCTGCACCCCGGATGCACTTTAACCCGTACTGGATACGGGACCGGGGTGACGACTTTTTACGAGTTCGTCACAATTGGATTCCGCGATCAAGTCGCGGAATGACAACGCAAAAAACATAGGTGATCCATTATAGTTCCGTAACCAAAAACTAGACTGGTCATTCCGCGACTTGATCGCGGAATCCATAGGTTCGAGCCAAGTTTTTCAAAAATCTAAAAAAATACGGAAAATCTATCATGTTACTCACAATCTCTGTGCATCCTGCTGATCTTGCCGTCACAACGCCTGCAATCCCATCAAAACAGTGTGTATTCAAAAAAGGTGAAGATCAGCAGGATGCTCCGTTTCCATCCTGGTTGTGAAAAGAGCTATTCACCGGTGAACTTGTTCAGTATATCCATGAGCTCTTTTTCTCGCCCCTTTCCCTTGCCCTGCTCCACGAAAAACGCCTGAATCGGTTTCCTGACCTTTTTGATGATGGTATCCGCCTCGGCATCGGTTATCGCGTTCAAAAAGACCTTATCAGGAATGGTTTTGAAAAATTCCAGGGCCTTCTCATCCGCCTTCTTCCACCGCGAAACGCTGACTTCCATTATTTCATCGGCCGTTTTTTGGATCGTCTCCTGAATATCGGCCGGGAAACTGTTCCAAACCTTCATATTAAAGGCCGGCATGAAGGCATAGAGGCCCAAGTTCTTTCCGGAGGGATAATAGCTGAGGTATGGAAGGGGCTCATAATTCTTATAGGAATACATTGTGGACAAACTGCTCGTAGAACCTTTCAGTACGCCGGTGGTGTATGCGCTGAACGCCTCGGCGTTCGGTACGGGTGTCGGTTTCGCCCCCAATATTTCATGGATTTTGTTGAAAATGGCCCCTGTGGCGAAAAAGGGGATGTTGTCAAAATCCGCTGGTCCGTTAATAAACCTGTGTTTGATTGCATGGCAGTTATAGCCCGTGGCGGACCATACGGCCAGCAATTTAATGTTGTTTTTTGCGGTTATCTCGGCCCAAATATCCATCACTCCCGCCTTCATCAAATCAGGAACTTCATTCGATTTGATCAATGCCATCCCGAGCAGACCGAACTCATTGTGATGGGTTAGGGCCCAGGCGTCAATAAGCTGCGCAAAATCAATATAACCTTGGGAAAGATAATCATACTCCTCCCAGCTCGAACAGAGGCCGCCGGAAGGCGCCACCTCCAGGATCACCCGGCCGTTGGTTCTTTCCTTCAGCTTGGCGACAAAATCAAGCACATTGTCCCACCTCGCACCTGAAGGAGGGATAAAGGTAGTCCCCTTGAGCTTCCAAACCTTCTCGGCAGCGATCACATTCGCATTCATGCAAAAAACCAAAGACATCACCATAATAAAAACCCAAACCAATTTTTTCATTTTACCCTCCAATCAATGAATGAAACGTTAACATTTTCAACAAAACCACCAATGGACAAGCCCTTATCACCTCCCTTCACACTAGATGCTTGATCTTCATGATCCCTATTCCCGCAAAAATTTCATGTGATGAGGTCATCGAGAAAATTTTATCTCTCCGACCTGCTTGGAAATGCGGCCGACTTAAAGAACGCCGTCTATGATGTATTGATTGATTTCATCCTCTGTCATGCCAAGAATCTCCTTGCACACAAAATCCATATGTTCCCCCAAAAGAGGCGCGGCCCAATTGATTTTGCCGGGGGTATCGGAAAGCCTGAAGGCTGTATTCTCAAAAAGCCTCTTTCCGAGTTCCGCGTGTTCCGCTTCAACATAAAAACCAAAATGTTTCATCTGCGGGTCCATATCCACCAGATCGCGAATCTCACGAACCGCCCCCGCGGCAACACCGGCATTCTGAAGGATCGACATGACCTCGTCGGGTGTATGGTTCAGGGTCCATGACCCCACGCGTTCATTCAATTCTTCCGCGTTTTCAAGACGGCCGAGGATGGTGGTAAATTTGGACTCTCTCGTCCAGGGCGGGGTTCCAATGGCCTTGCAGAAGGCCTGCCAGTCTTCATCCGTAAACAGGGTGATCACGCACCAGCGATCCTCCCCCTTGCATGGATAGGCCCCATGAGGAGCGGCGGCGCGGACATGGGGAGGCAGGCTGTTGCCGCTGCGGCCGGGTGCCCGGTGATTGACGAAGTAATCAAGAAAATTCGTCCCTAACATACTCACGAGCACTTCGAATTGAGGGATCTCAATATAACACCCCTCGCCCGTCTTCCTCCACTGTTTTAATGCCGCCAACGTCATGACGGCCGCAAAGCCGCCTGATAGATAATCCGAAAAGGCAAAACTGAAGCCGGACGGAGGATGTCCCGGATACCCCGTGAGATCGAACCAACCGGAAAAAGCCTGCAAGGTCTGCCCGTATCCGATCTGATCGCGATACGGGCCGCTGTGCCCGAAGCCGGGCATGCTGACCAGGATGATATCGGGCTTGACCTTGCAAAGTTCTTCATATCCGAACCCCCATCTTTCGAAGATGCCCGACCCGAAGTTTTCAACCACCACCTGGCTTTTGGAGATGAGTTTCTTGGCGATTTCCGCCCCACGGGGATCCTTCATGTTCAGTTTCATTCCGTACTTGTTACGGTTGTGGTTGTTAAAGTACCCCCCTCGATTCACGCCGCTTCTTTCAGGAAAAGGAGGTACACGACGCGTAAGATCTCCATCCTGCCGTTCGATCTTGATGATCTCGGCTCCGTGATCACCGAGCATCCTCGTGGCGAAAGGTCCGGCTAATGCCCAGGTAAAATCGATCACGCGCACTCCATCAAGTGCCTTTTCTTCCTGTTTTTGCATCTCTTTGTATCCTTTCCGTCTTACCTCAGATCACGCCGGCGGAGACCAATGCTATTATTTCCTCTTTTTCCATGCCCATGCGTCCGGAATAGATTTCTTCATTGTGCTCACCGATCTTCGGGGAAGGCCTGAGCCTACCGACCTTCCCATCGATGATTGCGGGAGGACGGGCATAGGTTATGTCTTGGCCCAGATCAGGATGTTTCACTTCCGTGAAAAAGCCCCTCTCCCGGAGATGGGGATCGTTTGCAACTTCTTCTATCGTGCGCACCGTGCTCCACACCGATCGCTTTTCAAGAAGCTGGTCGTACATCTCCTTTTTGGTGTGCGTCTTGACAAAGCGTGAGAAAACATCATTCACATGCTCTTCCTTTTCGATGCGGTACATCCAGTCATACCAGAGTCTTTCATCTTCCTTGAGATCATCGACCATCCCTTCCTCTTCCATCCAATCCAGGGGGGGAGCGGAGGTCACCCCGTAGACATAACCCCCATCCTTGGTGGGATAGCAAAACGTGTTCTTGCCCGGGCCGAATGACTGGAGCCTGCTTCCCATCCTTTTCAGGTTGGTTCCAAGATAAGCGTAATAAGGAAATGCGTATTCGAGGCAGGAAGCGACGCAGGTCTGCATCGGGATGTCAATAAGCTGGCCTTTGCCGATGGCCTCCTGGCGGTAAAGGGCCAGGAGGGTGGCAATGGCGCCAAAGATGCAGACCGTCAGGTATCCGGCTTCCCCGCAAGGGGCTATGGGAGGCTTATCCTGGTCTCCGACAATGGACATCATTCCCCCCATCCCCGCCCCCACCAAGTTGGAGGCCTTGTACTTGCAATAGGGGCCGTTCATTCCAAATCCGGTAATGCATGACAGTACCAAACGCGGATTGAGTTCAGACAATACGCCGTATCCCAAACCGGCCCCTTCCATTCGGCCCGGCTCCGGAGTCTCAACGAGAACATCCGCCCCCTTGATCAATTTCTTGAAGATATCGAGTCCGTCGTTGGTTTTCAGATTAAGCGTGATGCTCTTCTTGTTGGTATTATGATACCACCAGCGAAGACTCCGTTCAGCGGACGGGGTATCCTTGTAAAACGGACCGATCCGGCGGGACGAGTCCCCTCCGGGACTCTCAATCTTGATGACTTCCGCTCCAAGATCGGCCAGCATCTTTCCGCAGTACTGCCCCATCTCATTCGCTATTTCCAAGACCTGAACGCCCGCGAGTAAATTTTCCGGCTTCTTGTTTTCAGACATCATATTATTCCTTGAAACACCATAATGGGGGTCATGGTTATCTTGTATGTTTTTCAATACTCTCCGCTACTGAGATAAGAAATTCATTAAAGAAACGCGCGGAATGCCACTCATAACCTCGAGCGCCCTTTGCGCCTTTTTGAATCTGATATTTTCCATCCCATACGATCTGGCAAGTGTTTTTATCAATCTCCTTGACCGTAAAAGTGGCGCCCCCCCTGAAAGGGTGGCTCCCTGTCCCGCCGTATCTGCAAGTCATTTTTTCAGGGTCCCACTCGAACATGCAATAATCGTATTTCGGGGTGAGCGGTGGGCCGCCGGGATTTCGATAATCAGGCATTGTATAGGTGAGGTGATACTTTGCTCCCGCCCGGATGGGTAATTCATCGAAATGTATCCGGCTATACTGGGTAGGCCACCAGGAATTGTCAGCATCCGATTGGCAAATCTCCCACTGCTTCCACATCTCTCGAGCCGGAAGGTTTACGGTTACGATCAACTTGTAAGGGAAATATATAAATTCATCATCCGCCTCTTTGTTCCATTGATAGCTATAATAATGCATAAACTTCTCCTTTCTTTTTTAATAATCATCTTCATTTGCTTATCTTATATCGAGTATCCTTTCATGAAGCCCTCATGAACCGCATCCATGATGCGCCT
>JAFGGA010000049.1 GCA_016930835.1 Deltaproteobacteria bacterium | reverse complement strand
GACAGGCTTAGATTGGATTCCGTTTAATGCACAATAGCAATAAACCCGCAGAGGAAATTTGCGGCGAATTGTTTGGAAGATTGATAATTTAGATCAAATTAACACTTTTTCTGGAGTAGACAAACATCATAGGAGAATACAATGTTCAAAAAATTAACCCCCAATATGATGGTTGAAAATGTAAATCAGACTATTGACTTCTATTCTAAAATCCTGGGATTTAAATTGGTCATGGCTGTTACGGACAATACCCACGAGATATTGACCGAGATCCCCAAGAGTCAAACGGCCATATATGCCCTCATGAAGGCTGGCGATGCGGAAATGATGTTCCAGGCCAGAAAAAGCTTGGAAGAAGATGTTCCGGCGCTGAAAGATGCAAAAGGTATTGGAGGCTCCTTAACATTTTATTTTGAAACGGAAGACTTGGATGGATTATATGTTAAATTAAAGGATCACGTTACCATATTAAAAGACCTCCATACAACATGGTATGGAACGAAGGAATTCTACATTCAAGACTGCAACGGCTATATATTGGCCTTTGCCGAGAGCCGGAAATAGGTGGGAATTCAAGATTTGTCTATAATATCCCTATCTTTATATTTATTCCCAAGCACTCGCAGGAGATGGGGCTTTAATGGGATTATGGCTCCCCTGTAATCACGAAGTTGAAACGCGACATCTTTTTCATCCCAGCAGACGAGGTGAGTGGATTGAGGAATGCCGATCCTTCCGCATGTATCATCGACAATATCGTCTTCATAAATCTCCTCCCCATTCATATCCCGAAACCCTGTAAAACGCTGGAGCCTGCAGGAATCCAATGGAAAGACAAGCGGTTCCCCATCTTCCTTTCCAAGCTCTTGACATACGATTTCCTGTCGCAATGCGTCGATTTGAACAACCTGATACAGTCGTTTTTTGTTCCAATGCCAGGCCCTGAATTTTTCATCTTTCATGGAACATACCTTTCAGTGATGAACATTAATGATCTTTTTATCATATGAGCGCAAAGCCGACACGGTCTTTTGCTTTGTAGGTCAGGAAGGGATGCCGGCCTTCCTCACGCTAGCATAAATCAAGATAAGGATAAGATGTGAAATCTTTTGCGCCGACTTTCATTTCCCGGTAGGTACTTAACTCACCAAGATATAAGTCCAAAAATTTCTCGAATATCGGCTTACCTGCTTCCCGCGCCTTAACTATTCGCATTACTTCACTTTTCACGTAGTTTTTCCTTTAGCCAAGGCTGCTTCAATATCCTCAATAAAGGTCCTCGCACCCTTTTCGATGATTATTGTTAGTGGATTCGTGTCACTAAGGTCAAAACCATGGGTGAGATCACACTCAATAATAGAATCCACACCTTTTGCAGGGGTGATCACACGGTATGAAGGCCATTTTCGGTCCTTAAGAAGTTCCCAGTATCTCCTGCTGACACTCCTGTTTCTTCCTGCGAGCCAAGCCTCAAAACGAAAAGCCTCGTAGTTGAAAACGATTGCTATTTTCAAATCACGCTTTTTTAATGACGGTGTCAGGATGGCGAAGTACGTCATATCCATAACCCCTTGATAAATGGCGGATACGGAAGCATCCGGGTATTTGTTCTTGAAATGCGTTCGTAACCCCATCATGCATGAGAGCAATGTTCTGTATGCCCGCTGGATAGACCCACGCCTGAGTTGCCCCTGAAATTCTTCCATATCTTTTTGTATCGAGTTCATGCTTTGTTCCCTTGTCATGATGAGCGCGACCCTGAATACTCACTGCCGAACGCTGAGTTAAAAGGCCGGGCGAAGCAAAGCACCTCACTTACAAAAGTTGAAAAAGATTGTTAAAAATCGGGCAAATAAAAAAGCTGGTAAAAAGCCCGGTCCCTCTTCACCGTTTGGTTCGCGCAGAATTTGTTAGAACGCCTCTTTAAGCCTTTCAGCAATCCAAATTTTTATTAAGGATTGTCGAGGCACCCCTAGGCGTTTAGCTTCCTTATCAAGATCATGGATCATCCAAACTGGAAAATCCACATTAACTCTCTTCTGTTCATGACCAGGCCTCCTGGCATTTGACATATCAAGGAATTCGGTGATATCTTCCCCAGAATCGAATTTTTTGTCTAGTTCTTTAGCGTTCATAAATCTCAACCTCTTCTTTCCTCGATCGGCGTACAGAAATAATCCTTACTTTTTCGCCACGATAAGCGAGGATAGCTGACCAGTATTTGTCAGAAATCTTGCCGATTAAAAGATATCGCTCTTCATCAATGGTTTTTGCCGGGATTTCTATACAATCTATGTCCTTCCATAAAGCTTGCGCTTCAATAAAGTTAATCCCGTATTTCTTTTTATTGCTTTGGCTTTTTCGTTTATCGAATTCAAATTCTAACATGGTATAGATAGTATACCTAAATTATACCTGTTGTCAATGTTCGTTATTTTACGCTTACTCGAACGATGTGTGTCAGAGGGCGCATGTTCCTCGCCATCATATGAATAAACTGCAAATTCTCAAATATGCATATCGTGATAGCTGGTTCAGGTTCATATTATTTGACTATGAGCATTATTTCTTGTTTTTCCGATTGTAAAAATTTGATTTTATTTATCTTTATCCTATTTTATCATCTGAAGAAAAAGTGATCGTAAGAAAACAATGAATCGTTTGTATAGGTGGAAGATTTTATATTAATGACAATATACTATTCATATGATGGAAAAAAACAAAAAATACACATCTTACGATGTTTAATGAACACCTATGTCAGTCTTATTTGTCAGTTATCTTGCGTTAAAGGCTACACATGTGAAACAAGCTGGAAGAATGGTATTGCGTTTGATTTTCTCTTTTCTCAATGACGAGATAAGCACTCCTCGTCATACAGTACTTGATAAACCTGTCAAAGATCTTACCTTGTTATTTGTGAAGCATGAAGGGGGAACCTGATTTCATGCGAGTAAGAATCATATAGAAAGATGGAGATGGCCATGACGAATAAAAAACCCATTGCGGCAGGCAGCAGCAGTATTGATCTGGTAGACGAGAAGAAGCTTTTTGATGAATTACAGATCCACGACGGTGACACATTCCTGGATGTGGCCTGCGGTAATGGGGCCTATTCCATCATTGCATCAAGATACGCGGGTGGATCGGGCCATGTATATGCAGTTGATTTGTGGAAAGAGGGAATTGAATCATTAGAGCGGCAGATCCAAATTCAAGATATCAAGAACATCCATGCGAGCGTTGCGGACGTGAGCGATCATATTCCGGTCGCAGACCGTTCCGTGGATATTTGTCTGTTGGCCACGGTCTTACATGATCTGATTCAAGACAAGACGGATGCGGGAACCCTAAAAGAAATCAAACGGGTTTTAAAACCTGAAGGGACCTTGGCGATTGTTGAATTCAAGAAGATCGACAGCCCACCGGGGCCGCCCATCAGGATCAAGTTATCCCCGGAGGAACTAGAAAAACATCTCCAGCCTTATTCTTTCGACATGACCAGGATGATCGATGTGGGGACGTTTACTTACCTTGCTCTATTTCAATAAAGAAACAAGGTATCCTCCAGATATAGGTCCAGTTATTATCATAGAGGGCTTTGAAAAAAACGGAGAAAGCTTGAAGAGCATTCCCCGTTTTATCTTTACATCTCAAATTTCTGCAAGTTTAACCCGAGGACTTTCTCTTACGCTCCCCTATTCATCACTTTTGGTACTGCCGCCCGGTCCATAACCCAAATTGAAACCGGTTCCCTTATTTTGTGTTTTTGTTTCCGGTCCGGGGCCATAGCCGTCACCGTCTTTAGTCCCGTCTCCATCACCGGGACCGTACCCGGCGTTATCCCCGCTGCCCGCGTTACCCTCTGCCGCATCTAAACCCGGACCAAATCCATCACCGTCTTCAGGACCTTCGCCGTCATAACCGGTATCGTCACCGGGACCGTACCCGGCGTTATCCCCGCTGCCCGCGTTACCCTCCGCTTCATCCGACCCCGGACCATAACCGGAACCGTCGGCCGGGCCACTTCCATCGTTACCGTCGCCATCACCTGGACCATAACCGCCATCGCTTCCGCCACTACCACCAGCACCTGATCCGGAGCCACCATCACCCCCCCCACGGGCATAAGCAGGTGTCATCACCATTAGACAAAGCACGATAATTGCTAATATGGAAAGTATTCCGATCTTTTTCATTTCAAACCTCCTTCTTTTTTTAAAGCATTTATTTTGATATACGAATGAAAAGAGGTTTGGTCACAATCAGACTTTTCATCTATCTACCGGGACCGCCGGCTGAGCCCCCTCCGTTTCCACCCGACCCTCCATTACCGTCTCCATCCGATCCTTCGTTTCCACCTGACCCATCATTACCGTCTCCATCCGAACCCCCATCTTCACCATGTCCATCTGAGCCGTTGCCCCCGCCTGAACCATCAGATCCCGCACCTCCCGAGCTTTCACTCGGGCCTTCGAATTCTTGATTATTTCCTTGGCCGCCAGCAAGCCCTTGACCATTGGATGGTCCAGAATCGCTTCCATTGGAAACGCTCCAAGAAGGCCCCCACTGGACGGCACCCGGATCAAGATCAAGGCTTTGAAAGGCTTCAACGACATCTATCTTCCCTTTAACAACATTCAAGGCCGATGGTATAACCTGATCATTTGGAATATCCTTTTGGATCGCGGCCCGAACCATGGCGGATAAACGCCAGTCAGGTCTTGCGAAAAAACCCGAATCCATACCCGCGTAAACAATATCCCTGGCCTCATCCTGATGCAATCCCGACTGGATCAGCCCCGCCATGAATTCCAAGGCATTGGCGACTTGATTCATAGGGGCTTTCGGGACACCTGAAAAAAAGACTTCCATGTCTGTTTTGGTGAGCCCCATGGCCAGGGTTCCGGCCATTCGGGCGAGATCCTCGGGCCGAAGACCCATGTGTTGGGCCTTCCAACCGCTCATGGTTTGGGATGCCAATTGGTAAGTAAATTGAAACCGATCGAGTTCCTGATGAAGGACCTGTGAGATATTACGGGCCTCCACCCCTTTTGCCAATCCTTCCTCAATTTTTCCCATAAAGGATCGCAAAGAAAATCCATTTTCATGGGCTGATCTTGTGACATCCAGAAACTCGACTATCTCGTCGGCCTGCAAACCATGCTCGTAACCAAGGGCGAGGATCCCACTTACTGTTTCTTCCGGAACACCGGCCTTTCGGGCGTCCGCCACCGCGGCTGATACGCTCCCATCCTCCTTTGCCGATGTGGATGACACCATAAAGCACCATATAAGGAGAAAAAGAATCAATGTTCCTAGGCTTCTTTTAAATATGATTTCCATTTTTTTTACCCCTGTTAACAATCAGTACGGAATTTTTCTGACCAAAACCATCTTCCCTATACACCATGGCATTTGGGTCCGGGAGGATGGTCTCACCGTTGATCAGAAAGGCGTATTCATGTGTCCCTTCCCGCATATGAACCCTAAGTATCCATAGCCTTTTCTTAGGGTCCCACTGCATGTGATAATCACCAGGTGTCCAGCTATTAAATGTGCCGATTACATCCACACTCGATACGCCTGGCATATCAAGGGCAAATACAATGGGCACATTTATCCTGTTTTTGCTTGCTGTTGCGGTATGGATCTTTTGATCCTGCGGAAATTGGACCATCACTGTCCATGTTATAAAGATCCATAACGCAATGCATGCGCCTAACGAGGCAAGCCTTAAAGGGGTGATGGTGACAGCGGTCAAGGGTGCCCGGAGCCCGCGCCACCATTTCCTGAAAAACCCCAATGTCTTGGGTTGAATCCTTGCCATGATATTTTGTAAAAGCATATCCGGCGGCGACGCATCGGGAATATTGGCGATGGCCTTCACAATGCTATCCAGCCCTCGATCCTTTTCATCCTGCAAATGGCTTGAATCATTCATGGGTTGTTCTTCCTCATTGAGGATCATGAGTTGATCCTGTTTCCCGTTCATCCAGTATCCGGCGAAGTTTTAATAAAGCCCTATGGATCCTCATCTTTGCCCCGCTGATACTGATTCCCAGTGTCTTGGCCACATCTTTTACCGGCATATCTTCATGAAACCTTAAAATGACGGCCTCACGAGATTCCAAAGAAAGGGTCGCAAGGGCTTCCTGAATGTGATCCAAATCGAGATTGTTAGGTTCCGCCGACGCCAGGCTGAGACTCTCCTGGGCTTCACGGATCTCATCCGTGCGTGATTCCCTGATCCTTTTCTTTCGCAGAAAATCCCTCGCCAGATTAAGCCCGATGGTATAAAGCCATGGGAAAAATCGGTTGGATGGGTTAAAGCGATCCAGTTTTTCATAGGCACGAACAAAGGTCTCCTGGGTCAAATCCAAGGCATCTTCTGAATTCAAGCTCGTACGGAGCATGAGGTTGAACAAGGGCCTCTGATATCGTTCGATCAGAACGGCATAAGCCTCTTTGTTTCCCCCCAAAATGTCGGTTATCACATTGTTTTCAGAATTCTCCATAGATCCCTTAATATGTTATACGTACCAACCTCTTATTTCGTCACTCTTTATTCCAG
Source organism: Deltaproteobacteria bacterium (assembly GCA_016930835.1). Lineage (GTDB taxonomy): Bacteria > Desulfobacterota > DSM-4660 > Desulfatiglandales > HGW-15 > JAFGGA01. Next base: position 12,548 of record JAFGGA010000049.1, on the reverse strand, counting down.
GATCAATACTGAGTTCTTGTTCCCAAAACCATCATCCTCTTCTATTAATCCCTGAGGGTCCGGGACCCGGGTTTTGCCATCTAATAGGAACCCATAACGGTATTTCCCAGGATAGAGGAAGACCCTGGTGCTCCAGTATCCGTCACCGTCATGAGAGAGACATTGGTTTCGAGACCAATCGTTGAAATCACCGCTTATACACACACTCTGGTAATGGCCATGGAAAGTGAAGGTCACGGGGATACCGGTTTCCTGTTGAGGGTTATAACCTACCGAATGACACCCGATGGATGCGAAGGAGAGGATGATGCCAAGCAGTGGAATAATTGTCCGTATTGATTGAGGGAAGACCATAAGATAATCAACTGAATTGTTTTTTTTTGCTTATTCCCATTGGGAGAAAGTGGCCCAGGATTCGGTGGTTCAAAGGTCCAGGCGTTTGCCTCCTATTCATTTTACTACTATTACCGCATCATCCCGTAAGTCTTTAATTTTTTGTGCAGGGTTTTGCGGGTGATGCCCAGGCGCCTGGCGGCCTCGCTTTTATTACCGTTGGTCGATTCAAGAGTCTTTAAGATACTTGCCTTTTCCACTTCTTCAAGGGGTATGTCTGCGGGAATGATATCTCTTGAGATGAGATTTTTTTCATCGGATTCGTCTCCAATCAAAAGGGGGAGGTCTTCTTCGCCGATATAGTCCGCGCGTGAGAGAACTACCCCCCGTTCCACGGCATTCATCAACTCCCGCACATTGCCGGGCCATTGGTATTTTAGCAGGCGGTCCATGGCATGCGGTGTGAAACCTTTAGTCCCCTTGCGGTTTTTTTCGGCGAACATTTTTAAAAAGTGTTGTGCCAGGAGGGGGATGTCTTCCTTTCGTTCCCGAAGCGTGGGCATTTTCAGTGTAACCACATTCAGTCGATAATAAAGGTCTTCACGAAATCGTCCCTTCTCGATCTCCTTCAATAAATCCCGGTTGGTGGCGGCAATGACCCGGACGTCCACGTGAACAACCTCTTCTCCCCCCACACGCGTGATTTCCCGGTCTTGAAGCACGCGTAATAGCTTGACCTGCATGGCCAAGGACATCTCACTGATTTCATCCAAAAAGATACTGCCGCCGTGTGCCAAGCGAAATTTCCCTTCCTTACGACGATAGGCCCCGGTAAAGGCCCCTTTCTCATGACCGAAAAGCTCTGATTCGAGAAGCGTTTCCGTGATGGCCGCGCAATTGATTTTGATAAAGGGGTTTTCTTTCCTGGGGCTGTTATAGTGGATGGCCCCGGCGATCATCTCTTTGCCCGTGCCCGAATCACCCGTGATCAGGACCGTCGCTTCTGAAGGGGCCACCTGAGCAACGGTCTCCAAAAGCTTCACCATGGATGGACTCCGGCCGATGATATTTTGCCGGTCAAATTGACCCCCCAGGCTCTCCCTAAGCAGGCGATTCTCTTCCCGCAATTGGGTATGGTCCATGGCCCGCGCCATGGTCAATCGCAGTTCGTCAAAGTCAAGGGGTTTGGTGAGATAATCATAGGCCCCGTTTTTTAGGGCCTCTACTGCCGATTCCACGGATGAATAGGCCGTCATGATGATAACCGGGATGGCCGGATTAATAGCCTTGATTTCACCCAGGGCCTCAAGGCCTGAGACCTTGATCATACGTATATCCATAAGCACCAGGTCAAAGGCCTGATCACGAACCTTTTCAATGGCGGTGGAACCGTCATCAGCCTCATCAATGTCATATCCCCACCCTGTGATGAGGGTCCGTAACATGGTGCGATGCGCCTGATCATCATCAACGATAAGAATGGTATTTTTATTTTTCATTTTGTTAATCCTTGTCCTCCCCTCCCCTAACCCCTCCCGCAAGGGGAGGGGAATGTGATCGCTGAATGCGGACATCTCTATCGTGTAATTCCTGATTTTTCGTTAGGCACTAACTGTACGGCAGAAATATTGTCACACTTGTCCCCTGTCCCTCTTCACTCTCCACTCGTATTTCTCCATTATGCGACTCAATAATCTTGCGGACGATGGCTAACCCCAATCCCGTCCCCGATTGCTTGGTGGTAAAATAGGGATCAAAAACGTGAACCAGATCCTTTTTGTCAATCCCCTGGCCCGTATCCTGAACCATGATACGAAGCCTTTGGGAGTCATGATCCGGTTTGACCTGCACAGTCAGTCTGCCGCCATTCTCCATGGCATCGATCGCGTTCAAATAAAGGTTCAGCAAAACCTGATTCATACGATCCATATCTAAATAGATATCCGGAAGATCCAGCGGAATTGTCTTGTCGATAGTAATTTTTTTTTCACGGGCATCCCTTTCAATCATCTTTATGGAATGTTGAATCAAGGCATGAATCGATGTTGGTTTTTTCTGTATGGTAACGGGCCGGGCAAACTCTAAAAGCTGGCCGATAACCCGATTCAACCTCTCCACTTCTTGAATCATAATTTCCGCGGTTTTTTTGTCCTCAGGAATATCTTGATACCGATCCTTAAAATAGGTAGCGAATCCCTTAATGGAACTAAGGGGATTTCGAATCTCATGGGCCACGCCCGCCGCCAGTCTGCCGATGGAGGCCAAACGATGAGAAAGCTCAATCTCTTTTTTGAGCGCTTGTACCTCAGTCAAGTCCCTAAAAAGGATGATTCTCCCCAAGGGTTGGCCATCTTCTCCCTCTAAGGGGGATATGCTGACGTCCATTGGAATGGCCTTCCCATTTCTTAAGATGCAATCCAATTCTTTTTCAATGGCGCTTTTTGAAGAGGTCTCTTCATCCAAGAGGGATTGAAATGAAGCCGGTAGGAGCTCACGGGCCTTCTGCCCCAGTGCTTGGTGAACCGGGATCAGGAGGATGGATTCGGCTACCTGGTTGAATGAGATAATACTTCCATCCCTATCCAGGGCAGCCAGGCCGATGGGCATATTCTCCACCACGCTGTCTGAAAAGGCCTTGATACGGGTCAGGGATGACTTGGCGGAACGATAGGCCTGGAATAGAAATACGGTGGAGATCCCTCCAAAACCAATCAGAAGGAGGATACTGGCCATGATTAAGATGTGCCGGGTCTCTTCTTTTTGGGCTGCCTCAACAGGCCCCATATCCAGGCCCACAAAGATGATCTGATCTGTCATGGATTCATCATCCCGCATCATTATCTGCGGGCTCCTTGGATCGGGCTTCATGTGTTGATGAGACCTTTGATATGAGATGCGTGCCGGCGCAAAAGCCCGATATACCTCAAATATATCCGAGCTGGCCGGGTTGGCTAACCGGCGCCAATGGAGATCTCTTAACCTCGATAAGCCGCCTGGGCCCAAGTCTCGTCCATAGTCCATTCCAATCTTTTCGGGATCACTATGGGCGTGAATCACCCCATCCGCATCCGTTACCATGATATAAACAATATCCGGTTGCCGTGCGGTTTCCATGAGGAGCCGCTGTAGCTGAAAACCGCCTCCCCCGCGCAAACTCATCATGCCCATCATGCCGGTCCTGGCACCCGCTTCAAAAGAACGGATTAGGGCCGCCCCTTTTTCAAGTAAAAGAAGGGTGGTAGCCTCTTTTTGTCTTTGAAGATTGTCCAAGGTCCAAAACACAAAGATCGGCACCAGCACGATCACAGACCCAATGATTATCCAGGGTGGTGTTCCCAACCAGAAAGTATTTGTTCTTTTTTTTCGCATAAGCACATCTTAACGCAAATTCAATACCAAAGCCGGTTACGAGTGTAAAATCTACCCATGAGGGCCTAAAACATTGGGTTTTATCCATAAATACGGTTTGGATGGATCTGAAAATCGTCCTTAAATAGATGTTAATCTGGAGACATCCTACCCAACTGTATCATCTTATTGGGTAATTAATATTCATTATTTTTAAAACTTCAAGGAAAAATTGGCTTAACAACTGGACCATTTTTTAAAAACCTTTGTAGTTTAAATAAGTTAAACGTCTGATTCGGCTTGTGGCATGGCCCTTGCTTTTATTTAAGCTCAAAACGAAAACAGATAATCCAAAAAGGAGGCAAAGAAATGAAACGATTATTGGGAATATCAGCGATTGTACTTTTAGTAGGCGCCATTGCGGTTCCGCTCATGGCATATGGCCCGGGAGGCGCCAGAGGTGGTTATATGATGTACGGACGAGATGGTAATGATTATGCCGGATCATATAACCGTGGTAACTATGCTAACCTGACAACCGAACAACGTGAACAATTGGATGCACTGGATAAAAAATATTATGATGAAACAAATCAGTTGAGGAAGGATCTCTGGGACAAGAGGACGGAACTCGATAAGGTGTTGAATACCACAGATCCGGATATGGATAAGGCCAAGGTTATCCAGAATGAGATTAGCGACATTCAGGCAAAACTGGCTGAAAAACGACTTGAGTATCAAGTGGAAGCCCAAAAGATAAATCCGAATGCCCGATATGGTAGTGCCTATGGTCGCGGTATGATGGATTACGGTCCCCGTGATGGCATGAAGGGTGGTTATTATGGCCCTGGTGCCTGCTGGAGATAAAAACTTGAATTGGGGGCGCCCTGTTTTGCGCCCCCAATTCATCCATCGACCGAAAAATTTGTTGATTTCATTAGAAAATGATCAAATTCTCCCCTCTTACCCCCTCCCGCGGGGCGATAACCGAGAAATCTTGTTTTCAAATAATTGATGTCGAGAGATTTCTCCCGAAATTTGTTCCCACCTATGGGGCGGGGAGTCGAAATGACACATCAAGCTAAAAGGCTATTCGGATACTGTCTCGAGGGGAGGGGCCTGTCTGAAGGGATTACTTTAGTCATTAAGCTTGATATACTCGTAAAAAGTCGTCACCCCGGCCCCGTATCAAGTACGGGATAGACTGCGGCCGGGGTCCAGAGCCCATGTAACTATCTGAAAAGACTAGATTCCGGCCTTCGCCTGTCTGCGTGCGGACACGCACAGGCAGGCCGGAATGACAAAAATAAGTATTTCTCGACTTTTTACGAGACCATCAAGCTTGTAATGTGAATAAAAAGGCTTACATTATATTCAAGAGAATTTCTCTTCGACCATGATGTCCGGACACAAAATGGGATAATAAACATAGGGAGGTTCAGGGATGAAAAGATTTATGGTTCCGAGGGTGGCGCATTGTAGTAATGGTTGCCCTACTGAGTCCCGGGCAAGACACTAAACTGCCTCTGCACAAACAAAGGGGAAAATGAAATCCATTTTCCCCTTTCATTTTTCTTGATTGAATAAGTTACTAATCCCTTCCTCCCCCTCCAAAAATCCTGAGCATAAACAGGAAGAGGTTAATAAAGTCAAGATACAAGGAGAGCGCCCCTAAAATAGCCCCTTTACGGATCACCCCTCCATCAAGGCCCGCCGGTTGGGTCATGGCCATATTTTTCAATTTTTGGGTGTCATAGGCGGTCAGACCGATAAAGACGAACACGCCGATATAGCTGATCATCAACTGCATGGCGCTGCTATGCACAAAGATGTTCACGATCGAAGCGATGATGATGCCGAAAAGCCCCATCATGAAAAAGCCGCCCAGAGAGGTTAGATCTCTCTTGGTGGTCCAACCGTAGATGCTGCAGGCCAGGAATGTGCCAGAGCAGATAAAAAACGTGGTGACAATGGACGCACGCGCGTAAACCAGGAAAATGAATGAAAGTGTCACACCGTTTAACGCGGAGTAGAGCACAAAAAGCATGGTGGCCGTACTCGCGCTCATCCGATTGACCGCCCCGCTGATGGAGAAGACCAGTGCCAGTTCGGCAATGATCAGTCCGAAAAAGACGAGCCGATTGCCATAAACGAATTGCATGATTGTAGCATTGGTGGACACATAAAGGGCGATAAACCCCGTCACGGCCAACCCGATAAACATCCAGTTATAAACACTCCTTACAAAATCATTGACAAGGACCTCTGTTCGCTGTCTTGGAACTGAAATAGGTTCCATCAGTCATACCTCCTTTTTACTTAAAGACGAATCCGCTAATGAACTGATTGTATTGTATGAAAATTATTTTCTATAAAATGTATGGACATATTGTGTGTTTGTCAATAGAAATGAAAGCTGTTTGGTATCCAGAATACAATAGACCTTAAATCCTATTGAAATACTTAATAAATCCCCTCTCCTCATCCATAAGGTAGGTTGATAATTTCCCCTGGTGTTTTGATGGAATACCGGGCATTGAATATCTTTATGAATATTCTCATTTGCCGCACCTTGTAAAAAGATTTTCCCAAAGAGTGTCCAAAGGCCCTGTCCACAAATACAGTCCTAGGCGGTTTGATCTTTTCAGTAAGACTCCTTACAATAGAGATCCCGATGGCAGGGATGCCCACCTTTTCAATCTCTCATAGGATCAGCCGCACGGACTAGTTGCAGATGCCCTAGCCGGGTGTTAACAGGACCCTATCCACAAAACCTTTCCTCGGCCTCCCTTACGACTTCGAGAAAAAGTCGGTATATCTGGGATCCACATTCATACCGCATACCGGATCACGAATTGTGTCTGATGATGCCTCCATAGTTGGGCCTCCTTTCCAACTTTAAAAGAAGGGTTCTCTTGATTTCAACTTAGTCATTGGTTGTTGCCTGTCACCATCGAAGGTATTTTAGCGGATTAATAGATATGGCCGTAATATGGATAAAATTTGTTTTTATTCGGTAAAAAGATTGAGCTTGATTGACAAATGTTTAATCATTATTATCAATTGGAATAGCAGGAATTAAAATTTAGGGGGTTCATCATGGGAACGAAAACATTATCCATACCGAATATTTCATGTGGGCATTGTGTAATGACCATCAAAAATGAACTGGGTGAGATCTCGGGCGTGACCAAGGTCGATGGTGATGTTGATAAAAAAGAGATCAATGTGGAATGGGACGCACCGGCCACGATTGAAAAGATCAAGGAGACCTTGAGAGAGATCAATTATCCGGCTGCGGAGTAAGGAATGGCTGAAAATCGAATCACCCTTCCCATCACGGGGATGACGTGCGCCAACTGCGCTATGAATATCGAGCGCAATGTGAAAAAACTTCCTGGCGTTCAAGGGGCCAATGTGAATTTTGCCACGGAACAAGCCTCTGTGACCTTTGATCCGGAGAAGACGCCCGTCGCAGATATCCTGGAGAAGATACACGATATCGGGTATGGTGTTGCCAAGACCACAATAGATCTTCCTATTACCGGCATGACCTGTGCCAATTGCGCCATGACCGTTGAACGCACGCTGAAAAAAAAGGTGCCCGGTGTAACGGATGCATCGGTCAATTTTGCGACTGAACGGGCAAGAGTGGAGTATATACCAGCCTTGACTTCCGTGGATGAGATGATCAAGTCCCTTGAAAAGGCAGGGTACGGAGCTATCCGTATAGATGACATACCGGATGCCGAGGACGCGGAGTCGGCCGCTCGTAAGGCCGAGATCAAGGACCAAACCCGGAAGTTCATCGTTGGTGTCATCTTTACCATCCCTCTTTTCTTATTGAGTATGGGGAGGGATTTCGGCCTCCTTGGAATGTGGAGCCATGCCTCATGGATGAACTGGCTTTTTCTGGCCCTGGCTACACCCGTTCAATTTTTTACCGGTTGGGATTATTATGTCGGTGGGTGGAAGAGTTTGAAGAACAAAAGCGCCAACATGGATGTGCTCGTGGCCATGGGGTCATCGGTGGCCTATTTTTATTCCCTTGCCCTGCTGGTTTATCCTCCCCTTGGGATGCACGTCTATTTCGAGACATCCGCCGTCATCATCACCTTGATTAAGCTCGGCAAGATGTTGGAGGCCCGCACAAAAGGCCGGACCGGCGGGGCTATTCGAAAACTCATGGGGCTGCGCCCCAAGACCGCGACGATTGTGAAAGGCGACAAGGAAGTTGAAATATCCCTTGCCCAGGTTGCGGTGGGTGATGTGGTCATCGTCCGCCCTGGAGAAAGCATCCCGGTGGACGGAGTGGTCTTGGATGGGGAATCCAGCGTGGATGAATCCATGCTCACGGGCGAACCCATTCCGGTGGATAAAAGGCCAAAGGATAAGCTCGCAGCCGGAACCATCAATGGTGAAGGAAGGCTGCGATTTGAGGCCACACGCGTGGGGAAGGACACGGCCCTGGCAAGGATTATCCGGATGGTACAGGAGGCGCAGGGGAGCAAGGCCCCCATACAGGCCTTGGCCGATAGGGTAGCCGCCGTGTTTGTACCATCCGTGATCGGGATCGCCTTTATGGTCTTTATTATGTGGTGGGTCGTCGGCGGTGAGTTTGTGCCGGCCATGATCCGTCTGGTGGCGGTCCTGGTTATCGCCTGCCCCTGCGCGCTGGGGTTGGCCACACCCACGGCCATTATGGCGGGAACCGGCAAAGGCGCGGAAAAAGGAATGCTGTTTAAAAACAGTGAGGCACTGGAAACAGCCACCAAACTGGATACCGTCGTATTGGACAAAACAGGGACCATTACCGTCGGCAAACCATCAGTCGTCAATATCGTTTTACTTAACCAGAACATAAAAGCCGAAAACGACTTACTCCGAATCGGGGCCTCTGTGGAAAAAGGGTCTGAACATCCATTGGGAAAGGCCATTGTCAATGAGGCCCGAAAGAGAGACCTGGCCCTTGATGAGCCGCGGAGCTTTAAGGCCACCAGAGGACAAGGTGTTCAAGCCAAGATTAACGGCCAAGACATCCTGGTTGGAAAACCCCAGTGGTTCAATGAATTGAATATTCGTATGAAAGGCGTGGAAGAATCTATTCGTTCGTTGCAGGATGAAGGAATGACCGTGATGGTTGTGGCCATTGATGGGGCACCCGTTGGGTTGATAGCCGTGGCGGATACTATAAAACCCGAATCCAAAGAGGCTGTCCAACAACTTCACCAACAAGGTCTTAGGGTCGTCATGCTCACGGGCGATAATGCCCAAACCGCCGAGACCATTGCCCGGGAAGTGAATGTGGATGATGTTGTCGCGGAAGTTTTGCCGGATCAAAAGTCTTCCAAAATCAAAGAGCTTCAAGAAGATAAACGTCGGGTCGGCATGGTGGGAGATGGGATCAACGATGCCCCGGCCCTGGCTCAGGCCGATATAGGCTTCGCCATCGGCACGGGGACGGACGTGGCGATCGAGACCGGCGATGTGGTCCTGGCAAGCGGTCAATTGACCGGTGTGCCGAAGGCCATCCAATTGAGCCGAAAGACCATGAACACCATCCGGCAAAATCTTTTCTGGGCCTTCTTTTACAATGTGATTCTTATTCCTGTTGCGGCGGGCGTGCTTTACCCTTTCGAATTTCTACCTTCCTTTTTAAGGCAACTCCACCCCATACTCGCTGCTTTCGCCATGGCCATGAGCAGTATCACCGTGGTCTCCAACAGTCTCAGGTTGTATAGGGCGAAAAATATCTAAAAAAGCATTTCTTTGACCTAAGTCAATGTCAACCATATCAGGTGCCGATAGCATTCTTCTAAAAAATGGGTGAATCATTTTGATAATCTTTCGATTTTTTGGGAGGGTGTTCTGGACTGAGATGGATCGATAGAAAACGCTTCAGAATCTTTGCCAAATGCTTTTGTGGTTCACTCGACTCCATAAACCCTTATTCCCTGACCTTTCATTTGGAGACATTTAAAGTCTCGCAGGAGCCGACACCAAAAATTTCAAACAAAGGAGAAAACACCATGTTTTGTTAGCAATGCGAACAAACGGCAGAAGGCGTAGGTTGCACCAAGATCGGGGTGTGCGGGAAACAACCGGAAGTGACGGCCCTACAGGATCTATTGATCTATTCAACAAAAGGACTGTCCCTTTATGCAGCGGGGGGCGAAAAGTCGGCGTAATGGATCGTGATGTAAATGTATTTACCAGTGAAGCCGTTTTATCAACCCTCACCAATGTGGACTTTGACCCGGATCGTTTTGTGGAACGGATCAAACGAGATATCCAATTGCGGGAACAACTCAAGAAAAAGGTCCTAGATGCCGGTGGAAAAGTGGATTTTCCGGACGGCCCGGCGAACTTTAGACCCTTATGCAAAGGATAGAGATCACGCAAGGACTTGATGCGCCGTTCGTCTCTTCACAGCACGCTCTTACCTGAAAAACGGTTTGAAGGCTTCATGGTTATGTTTTGATTCTCATCGAATAATGATGCACGTGGCCGTGGCGTGAGCATAGATTGTACCTTCAGTGTCTTTTAGCGTGCCTTCCGAGACGGCAAGAGACTTTGAGACATGAATGACGTTTCCTTCGGCTATCAAAGAAGTATTTTGGGGGACAGCCTTAAGCATATTCACGTTTAAATCAACGGTTCCGAATCCCACCCCTGGCTCAAGGACCGTGAGGATAGCGCAGCCCGTTACCGAGTCCATTACCGTTGCCGTAAAACCGCCATGCACGCCCCCTAGCGGGTTTAGATGGCGCTCATCCGCCATAGCCTCGAATACAACTTTTCCATGCTCCGCGGTAATACCTTTCATGGGGATGATATGGGCAATGGAAGCAGGAGGAATTTTACCGGCTATCATCGCTTGCATGATTTCAAGACCTGACATTTTCTCTATGGACATAATATGATTCCTTTGTATGAATGGATGGCTTGGCAGGAAGTCCCCTGTACGTGAATACCGTTAATATCGCGGTATGGCCGCTTTATAAAATCACAAGATGATTTTATTCTTAACACCTATAACCCCTGTAAACATAATGCCCACCATTCAGCTCATGAAAAATAATTCAAGCGAAAGTTTTAATTTTACTCTTCGTTCCTTTTTGTAAAGAATCATGTTTGACAAACTCGTAAAAAGTCGTCGCCCCGGCCCCGTATCAAGTACGGGATAGACTATGGCCAGGGTCCAGGGTCCATATAACGATCTGAAAAGACTGGATTCCGGTCTTCGCCTGTTTGCGTGCGGACACGCACAGACAGGCCGAAATGACAAAAATGCGTGTTTTTCGACTTTTTACGAGATCGTCATGTTTGGCTTGGGTAAGGAAATCTATTTCAAAAGATAATGTCCCTCCTTCGAAAAACCAATCCACAAAAGTAGTATTCTTGCCAAATCAATTTTAAGAAAATGAGATAACAGCTAAAAGAATTTGAATTATGCCGGTTATTTCCCGCTTCTTTGCGGCCTGCATCTGTCCTCTAAATAAAGCAGTGATTCATATATTTTCATTACCTATTGTTAATAGCCCTAATCGTTATATCTTGGGGGGGCCATGTTTTAATGATTTCTTTAAGTTCTATTTTTTTTCGAGTTATAACTTCATGGATGTACCACTAAATAAACATCCTTTTCCAGCGACTTGTTACCCATTTGCATTTTATTCAATAGATAAAGAAGTCTCTAATTTTTCTTTATCTATATACTTCTCCAGACTAGCTATTCCTGCGGCAACCTCTGGACGTGAGAAAAGCTCCTTGTCCACTGCGAAGAGTTGACCTCTTTGTATACTTTCATATTAGGGGTTTGTGCTTTTCATCCTCTCACTTTATTTTAATATGAGTTAATGAAACAATTTTCAGCATATCAGCTATAGTCATTCCAATCCTCTCCAGCATAGAAAAATTCTTTTTATGCTCCCGGTACATGGGCATGTAGCTTAGGATTTTTATATTACTATCCCATCTTTCAATTTCCAGGATATTATCAATGCTCCACTTTAAATATGCCGATTTATCCATTCCTCCATTTTCAATAACCTTTTTGTTGGAAACTTTCATTCCAATAGCGGAAAAATAGTCAAAGACAACCTCTGCTCCGGGAATAAAAGTATGAAAATCATTAAAAAGCCTTTTCACATCAGATTCACTGAAGTAACAAAGGACCCCCGCTATCAGAAGCATGACCTTATCTTTTTTATCGATACTGTTGTACCAGCTTTGATCAAAAACCGACTTGGGGATAAAATGCCTTCGGTTTGATTCAGATATGAATTTTTTTCTTAAGTCAATCGTATCCGGTAGGTCCAGGTCTATCCATTGTATTTTTCCATTGTCGACGCGATCAAATGTCGTATCAAGCCCACAACCAATATTGGCAATGGTGGCTTCGGGATATACATCAATAAATGCTTTGATTTTTTTATCGAAGAATATACTTCGCGCAACCCATGACGCCTGGACTACCTTGTTAATATTTTTTGACATTACAGTAAAATCGTAAGGGATGCTGTTTATTATTGAAAGTGCTTTGTTATCTATCAGAAGAGGTTTTTTCTTTTGTGTCTCAATCGCTCTTCCCCACAATGGGAGAAACAACGTTTCTTGAACGCTTCCAAGTTCTATTTCCTTTAAACCTCCCATAATACCCCCTGATCGTTACGCGTGTCTTCTGAGGATGAGCCCATCGGCGCGTAGCGTCCGCGCCATCGCAGAGTTTACCGGGAGGCCCGCTTTTTGGCCGATCCAGTGGAACGACCTGTTCGGCCTGTTGATTTCTCTGCCAGACTAATTAGAGAGCGGAGGGCCTCATTGACAGCATCTTCAGTTGTGAAAACTGTTGCGACATCTGGGCT
>JAFGGA010000048.1 GCA_016930835.1 Deltaproteobacteria bacterium | reverse complement strand
ATGACAGCAGCCCAATAGGCTGTTCCAATTACGTCATTCCGTGACTTGATCACGGAATCCAGCCTTGTATCACGTAATTTTCAAAGACCTAAACTGTTACCTCCTTTTTAAAAGCCTCGCGTTACTGATATTGTTGTGACACATGACAGGGAGGGATAATGGAATGTCGGAATGATGCAATACTTGGTTTTGATCTCTTTATGCCATTCTTCTAACATTCTCCTATCCCCTATATATAATGAAATCATCAGACCCCGGTGATAAATTTCGTCTCAACAAGTTTTGAACTTCCGAGGCTCGAATTATTCTACCTTGATCTTAGTGCTCTTTTTCCCCGATTTTTCGGTCGATTTCTGCTCAAGGGTCTCTATCTTTTCATCCACTAGCGTTCGGATGGCCTTAAGAAATTCGATCCGAGAATTGGACATATGTTCAAAGAACTTTGACTTTTTACCGAATGCTTCCTCCAATTCGGAAAAAAGTTTCCCCACAGGACACAACACAGGGTCATGATCATTTTTCTCCTTGCCCATGATCCTCTCCTTTAAAAAAGATTTTTAGATACGGGCTATCGTATCTGGCCTGGACCGACTTGGCCGCCGCCACTTGTCTGGGTAAAAGCAGGTTTCTTCTCAGACTCCCCACTCGGATAATCAATTCATCCGAGAGCTTGTTGAGTTCAACATCCTCCTTATGGATAAAAGGAAGTTTAATCATCATTTGATACTCCCCGTTCTCCTTTTTGAGAGTATATGGTTCTTCATCAAAAAATCGATCAACGGGATTTTTCCCGTCATAGATCTGATCTGAAAGATCTTTTAAACTGGAATAACCAACAATCTCTTCTTTAAAGAGATTCACCATGAATATGGGGATGGGGCTGAAAAATTCTTCGGCTATTCGAATATGTTGTTTTTGGATCTTTTTCCAATCCTCAAAATATTTATCTTTCACATCTCTCGGCAGTATTCGATTCATGATAATGCCATCAATGCTCATTTTATGGAGACCAAAATACATGAAAGCCCTTTGGGTCTCTTTCAGTACGATCTTCTCCGGATTGGTCACCAAACGAACAGAGGTGGTCAGGGGGTCCGTAAGAACCTGGTCAACACCTTGAAGGCGCTGAAACAGGTGTTCAATAGCGGCGAAGTAATGGTCATCCGGAAGTGGGACATCCAAGACTTTTTTGGCCACTGGGCCGACAAATCTTGCGGCCGCTCGCTGTATCTTGAATATCTTCTTGATATACCATTCCAGAGTGGATGGGATACTGATAAATCGCAAAGATTCGCCGGTGGGCGCGCAGTCCAAAATGATGACATCAAAGACCTTGCTTTGAACATATTGGTTGATGTATAGGAGGAGGCTGATCTCTTCCATACCTGGTAAAATGGAGAGTTCTTCGGCAAGGACCTCTTCCATGCCTGTTTTTTGAAGAAGAGTGGATATATATCGATAGATCTCACCCCAGTTCCCTTCTATCTCCTCAATGATATCCAATTCCTGAATCCACAGGTTTTTGCCCACTTCAATGGGTCGTCCCTTGTTTTGATCCAAAAGGTCCTTGTTAAGGTCGAAGATATCCGAGAGGCTGTGGGCCACATCCAATGAGATAATGACGGTTCGATGACCCAATTCTGCCGTCTTGATCCCTGTGGCGGCCGCGGCGCTTGTCTTGCCAACCCCACCTTTTCCCGCAAAAAAGATGATGCGCATTATTGCATCCTGAAATGTAACGTCGTTAATGCCTAAACAAGATGGGCTCTTCTTAAAAATGAAAGGTATAAGGTCCGCGAGGTATACGCTATAAGGCTAAAAAGCATTTTTCATCGTATACCTTAAACCGTCAACCTGATACCTCATCCTCAATCCATCTTCTTTGAATCCATTGTAAAAGGTAAATATCCTCAAGGAGTTGCTGATTCAGCATCAAAAATGCTTCAATGGTGCCTTACCGATGGCAAAAACATTATAACCCATTTGGAACAATTTTTGATGATCCAGAATATTTCTGCCGTCAAAGATAAAGGCCGGTTGAACCATAGCCTCTTTGATACGTTGATAATCCAAATTGCGATAAAGATCCCATTCGGTTAAAACCGCAATGGCATGCGCTCCGCTGGCGGCTTTATAAGGGTCTATCTCAAAAAATAAAGAATCTTTTACATCCTCAAGATCGATTTCCGCATTTATTAAGGCCTGCGGATCGGAAATAACCACTTCAGCCCGCTCATCCAACAACCCCCGGGTAATATAAATGGCCGGTGATTCCCGGGTATCCCCTGTATTGGCCTTGAATGCAAAACCGAAAAGGGCGATCCGCTTTCCCGCAATGGTATTAAACATATTGCTGAGCATATTCTGAATAAACCGTTTTTCTTGCCATTCGTTTATTTTGACAACAGACTCCCAGTAATCCGCAACTTCCGTAAGGCCATAGCTTTGACATATATAGACCAGGTTAAGGATATCCTTTTTAAAACACGATCCCCCAAACCCCACGCTGGCATTCAGAAACCTCGGTCCGATGCGGGAGTCCTTTCCCACGGCATAGGCCACTTCATTGACATCCGCTTCGGTCTTTTCACAAATTGCCGAGATCGAGTTGATGGAGGATATCCGTTGGGCCAGAAAGGCGTTGGCGGTTAACTTAGAAAGCTCTGAACTCCATACATTGGATTCGATGATCCGCGCTTTGGGGACCCAATTGGCATATATCTCAACGATCTCTTTTCTCGCACGCCTACCCTCCTCCGTCTCTTTTGACCCGATAAGTACGCGATCCGGATTCTCGAGATCCCCGACAGCTGATCCTTCGGCCAGGAATTCCGGGTTGGATACAACCTCAAAATGGATCCCATCGGGGTTTCCATTCAAGATCCTCTCCATAGCCGATGCAGTACGTACAGGTAGGGTGGATTTTTCCACAATGATCTTTCCTCTGTCTGAATTGGCCAAGATCTGTCTGGCCGTCTTTTCCCAGTACTGCAAGTCGGCGGCCTTACCGGCGCCTTGGCCGAATGTCTTTGTGGGGGTATTCACGGACACGAATATGATATCCGCCTCGTGAATCCCTTTTTCCACCTCTGTGGAAAAAAAGAGGTTTTTGTCTCTTACCTTCTTAACCAGTTCATCCAGGCCGGGTTCATAAATAGGGATATGATCACTGTTCCATGCGTGGATCTTTTCCTTGTTGATATCCACCACCGTAACCCGGTACTGCGGGCACTTGGTCGCGATGACCACCATGGTCGGCCCCCCAACATATCCGGCCCCAATACATAAGATATCTTTCTGATATTCCATTACAGCCCCTTTTTATTGATTTTAAAAAAGTCTAGATACCATTGAACAAACCGTTCCACGCCTTCCCGGATATGGACACTTGGGGCGTAGCCGATATCCCGCGCCAGATCATCCACATCCGCCCAGGTAGCCGGTACATCCCCGGGTTGCATGGGCATGAGATTCTTTTTGGCCTTTTTCCCGATAGCCTGTTCGATGGCGTCAATAAAATCTGTTAACAAAACCGGTGAATTATTGCCGATGTTGTAAATCCTATAAGGCGCCCGTGACCGTGAAGGGTCCGGTTTTTTACCGTTCCAGTCGGGATCGCCTTCAGGAGGATGGTCCATGACCTTGATCACACCGGTCACGATATCATCAATATAAGTAAAATCCCGCTTCATGTCGCCATGGTTGAAAACATCAATCGGTCTATCCTCAAGGATCGCCTTGGTAAAGAGGAACAACGCCATATCCGGTCTGCCCCATGGTCCGTAAACCGTAAAGAACCTCAACCCGGTCGTTGGGATGCCATACAAATGACTATAGGTATGGGCCATCAGTTCATTGGACTTTTTTGACGCGGCATAAAGAGATATGGGATGATCCACATTATCATGGGTCGAAAAAGGGTAGTTCTCATTGAGCCCATAAACAGAGCTGGACGAGGCATAGACCAGATGCCTGTTGTGATGATGCCGACAGGACTCCAGGATATTCATGAAGCCCACAACGTTTGAATCAATATAGGCGTGGGGATTCTTAAGGGAATAACGGACACCGGCCTGGGCCGCCAGATGGCAGACCATGTCAAAATCATGCCTTAAAAAAAGATCCTCTATTCCCCGTTTGTCTGAAAGGTCCAACCTGATAAAGCCATAACCGGGATATCGTGTGCTCTTGACAAGCTCTCCGGTCTCGGCCTTGGCCCTATTGATCCCGTCTCTTTCCAAACGGCCGTATTTGATGTTTACATCATAATAGTCATTGATGCTATCCAGACCGATCACCTCATCCCCCCGTTCTAACAGCCCTAATGCCGTAAACGCTCCGATAAAGCCTGCAGCCCCTGTAACCAATATCTTCATGAAGGTCCCTTTCTATCAAATCCCATTCAGTCTTTTGCCTTGCGCCGTGAGCCTTGGATCCTACGCCCTTATTGAATATACCCCTGCCGCTGCAATTCAAGCAAAATCTCCTGGGCTGCTTCATCCGGCGTCATATCCGTGGCATCCACCCGGACCTCCGGCCTTTCCGGAACTTCATATGGATCGTCCACCCCAGTAAAACCCTTGATCAATCCGGCCCTGGCCTTGGCATAGATCCCTTTGCGATCCCGTTGCTCACAGACCTCCAGTGGGGTTGCCACATGGGTTTCTATAAAACCGCCATATTGCTCGATCATCTCTCTAACCTGGCGTCGTGACAATTGATAAGGTGCGATGGGAGCGCATATGGCGATGCCGCGATTTTTTGTGATCTCGCTGGCCACGAATCCAATACGACGTACATTGATATCTCGATGTTCCTTGGAAAATCCCAATTCGTTTGAAAGATGCGTTCGGACAATATCTCCATCCAATAAGGTCACTGGCCGGTCCCCCATCTCCAGGAACCGAGAGAGAATAACCCTTGCGATAGTGGACTTTCCCGATCCTGAAAGCCCGGTTAAAAAGACCGTAAACCCTTGTTTATATCTCGGTGGATAAGCCTTCTTAAGTTCCTCAACAACTTCAGGGAATGTATACCACTCGGGCACCTCAAAGCCGGAACGTAGGAGGTTGCGAAGTTCGGTTCCCGAAAGCGTTTTGGCGGTGTCTCCTTCCGATATCTCACTTCGCAGGCAGAATTTATCTTTTTCCTTGATATAGACCATTTCTTCGGATGGGATTATCTGTATCCCGATCTGATCCTGATACTGCTTGACCAGTTCCTGGGCCGCATAGGGAGCGTAAAAAGGATTTTCGGACGCATCGACCCCGGGACCCGCATGATCACGGCCGATGATAAAAAAATTACACCCATAGTTCTTTCTGATCAGGGCATGCCATAATGCCTCCCGCGGCCCGGCCATTCGCTGGGCCAATGGCAATAAAGCCAACAGCATCATATTGGGAGGATAATGACGCACGGCCTTTTGATAGCACCGGACACGCGTATAATAACTGATGTCACCCGGCTTTGTCAGGCCGACCACCGGTTGAAGCAGTAGATTGGCCTTGGCTTCCCTCATGGCCTGTAAGGTCACCTCGAATTGGGCGCGATGTAAAGGATTTCGTGTCTGGAATCCCACCATACGCCGCCAACCCAGCTTACTGCAGGTGGCCCTCACCTCTAGCGGAGATAAACGGAGTTCGCGAAAATCAAAATGAAGCGGCGTGTTCACGCCTTCCACCGTGCCGCCCACATAATGACTGCCGGTTTGGCTGAAGAGATAATCAGCACCAACATGTGATCGGTCAGTAGTCCCATAGATCATTTGGGATTCGCGTTTTTTATCAATGGGCCATATCTCATCAATATGCAAGACAGCTAGCATGAAACCCTCGGGATCACGAAGTGCCACGGATTGACCGGATTCCAATCTCCCCGCCTCTACCTCATTGATATCCAAACAGATGGGCATGGGCCAGACGGTTCCTTCCTGCAGACGCATCCGATCCAGCACGGATTCATAATCATTTTTGGTCATAAAACCGTTCAGGGGAGAAAAGGCGCCATTCATAAGCAATTCAAGATCGCACATCTGTCGCTCGGACAGGGCAATGGAAGGGATATGCGTGGACAAATCCTTTAAGATCTCTTTGCGGTCTTCATCTACAATTAGATTAACAAGCTTCCCTCCATGGGGTTCAATTAAGTGATCCAATGATCATCTCCTTGTTAGATAACTCATTAAGATTATTAAATGCTAATAATAACTTAGTATCACAAAATCACGATTATCGGATTAGGGTGGCTTTTCTGAGGCGTTTATAAAGGCTCAAGTTGCAAAATCCGATATCCTTTTTGCGATAAAAAATCCACGATTCCTTGGGGGAGAAACAGGGGTGTGGCTAGGAATCGTTGATTGTCTGCATTCCGGAAAATGGTGCCTTGCACCATCAACCGGATATTTTTTGATTCACCCCTTTCGGATGCCATAAAGGCATGGGATTTGGACTCAAACGGCGTACCTAAAAATCCCAAGAGCCTATTGATAGCCTCCAACGGATCCTTGACATCGATAAAGGAGATAAAGCCGAAATCATGTTCCTTCAAAAGGGCTATGATATCTTTCCCCAACCCCCTGAAATCAATGATAGAGTCCTTCCCCTTGATATTTAAAAATATATCAGCCTTGATACTCAGGTTCAAATCGGTTTTTTCACTTCGGTATATGGGGATATCCACATCCTTTGAATAACGATTCCCTGATATTTCCAATAACGTCTCGATTATGGGCATTATACCGCCCTCGACTTTTTGGATACTGCCTTGACCCAATGGTTCATTATCCGCGCTCTCAGTCGGGGGGTAGTCGATGATCGTGACGCCTAATCCCTCTAAATATTCTCGAATACCTTTAGGAATTCTCGGTGTGGCGGCATCCAAAAGCGTAATCACGAGAAATTCGCCTATCTGACCAGTCGATGCCTGTGTTCGTTTGATAACCCAATCTCCGGTCATGCGAAAAGGAATGGCTCCACCAAGGTCAAGGGGCTCATCAGGGGGATAAATCTTTGAAAAATCGGATAAAGGAAGAATCCTGCCCAGGGCCCTCCTCAGGTCATCACCATCGTCTAAATGAACGATGCGATAAGTATCCCAATTTGCCGTGATCAAACTGGCCATGTTTTCCGGCATATCATGGTAAAGGTCCACGAGAATCTTGTTGCCGCTGGATAGATTGATGATGGGGTAAGATTCCGCGGTCAGGTTGATTTGCCCGCCTGATTTCAAAGGGATAAAATGCTTGCCCGTCTGGATCCACTCCTCTCCTATCTGCGTGATGACTTCGCCCAATTGACGTCCCAACTGTTGCCGTCCTTCCCTTTTGACAATGGTCTCTTGGTCTGAGATGACCGGTGAAGTCGGCTCAATTGGTTTTCGAACGATCTGTGGTGAATAGATGGGCAGCCTAACCCTCTGTCCGGGATGGACCCTATCCAAATCCTCTATATCGGGGTTTGCACGTTGAACCAATTTCAGGTATTCATCATAGAGATTTTTTTCCGGGATATCGTAAAGGTCTTTGATGATTTTGACAACGCTTTCCCCTTTTTGAATGGTATAATCCTTCATATTAAGATCTTGAAGTTCCTCCAAGGAAACCGGGATCGGCGGCTCTTTAGATTCCTGTGCCGGTATCCCATTGATCGGTGCTATGGTCAAAGGGATGATTAGGGTTTCCCCCGGGTGGATAAGGTCCAGATTTGAGAGGGATGTATTCAGTTTTTTCAATGTAATGAGCAATTCTTTAAGATCACGTTTTTCCAATAAACCTCTTTCACGAAAGATCTGCCATATTCGATCCCCATCCTTGACCGTATAGGTTTCGGCCAAGATCCTTTTATCCTCCAATTGTCTGATCTCTTTGTCCTCTTCGGCCGTTTGAACCAACGAAATGGTATACGTGTCTTCTTCTCCTTCCCCGGTTGGTTCCTGTGCCGTTGTGGAAATGGATGGAATGACAACAAACATGCTGGATATAAGGATGAGCCTGATGGCTTTTCTGAGACACACGGGAATTTTCAATTTATACTCCTAATTTTGCCAAGGATTAGATTTATCTTAAGTAATTAACCTAAACATTGTCAATCTCTTTTGATTTTGGCTGATTATTATACAATATATTGATTAAATCAATATAATACATACTCCATATGGTATTTTTTTCCTTTACAAAGGCCTTGGAAACTGATAGAAATTTACGGCAGTCTGCGATCCGCATTTTCGATCCAGCATTACATACCGGAGGTCATCATGAAGATCAAAAAGCTCGCCATATCGGGTTTTAAATCCTTTATGGACAGGCTCGAACTCCCCTTTCCCATAGGCATAAGCGCTGTTGTAGGCCCCAATGGCTGCGGCAAGAGCAATATCGTGGATGCCATCCGATGGGCCATGGGTGAACAAAGTGCGAAACAGCTCAGGGGACGCCAGATGGAGGATGTGATTTTTAACGGCGCCGGCGAATTTAAGCCCATGGGCATGGCCGAGGTTTCCATCGTCCTTGAAAACGGGGATGGCTCTTTCCCTGCCGAATTTGCCGATATGAAAGAGATTTCTGTCACCCGTAGGTTGTACCGATCCGGCGAAAGTGAATACCTCTTGAATAATGTTCCGTGCAGGCTCAAAGATATCCAAGAAATATTTATGGACACAGGTCTCGGCAATAGGGCCTATTCCATTATCGGTCAAGGAAGAATCGGTTCCATTGTGGACCAAAAACCTGAAGAAACCAGGGTCATGCTGGAAGAGGCCGCCGGTATTACCAAATATAAAAGAAAGGTGGCTGAATCACAAAGAAAACTCGAATTGACCCGCGCAAATCTTCTACGTGTGGAAGATATACTTTCGGAAGTGCAGAGTCAAATGAGGTCTCTCAAAAGGCAGGCCTCAAAGGCAAAGGCCTTCAAAACCATAGGTCAAGAGATCCAGAGACTCGAGTTGGTTCTCAATTCCAATATGTATCATGAATTCAAAGAGGAATTGGCTCATCGAAACCGTTCCACGGATGACCTTGTCGAGCAAGAGGTATCATTGACCACTCGTTTCTCAAATATCCAATCCCAACTTGAAAACATGAGTCTGGATCTGG
This sequence comes from Deltaproteobacteria bacterium, assembly GCA_016930835.1. Classification (GTDB taxonomy): domain Bacteria; phylum Desulfobacterota; class DSM-4660; order Desulfatiglandales; family HGW-15; genus JAFGGA01. The sequence goes on along the minus strand of JAFGGA010000048.1, from coordinate 11,190 downwards.
ACCAGAAAAATAGTGAGATCTCTTCACTCAGGCAGACCTATCTAAGCATCAAAGACGCCTTTAACCGAAAAGAAGCCGCTATAGAATCCCTGACAAACGAAAAGAGGATGCAACAAGATCTGGAGATTCGGCTTCAGAACGAGCAGGAAGATATCCAACGTCGGATGATGGAACTGGATCATGAAAAAATATCGCTGGAAGAACGTATTCAAAACCTGAAGCAAGCAGCCGTTGATTTAGAAAATGAGACTGCCATGGTGGATGAGCGACTCAAGACCCGAAAGAGGCTTCTTCAAGAAATCAAAGAAGAGTATGAGAGGGCCAAAGATAAAGTCAATTCAGGCAAGACCAAAGAGGCCGGCCTGAACCAAGAGTCAGGTTATCTAAGTAAACGCATCCATGAGATCACGGATAAAAGGACTCGACTTGAAAAGGAAAAAGAAGATGCGGGGCTAAAAATGAAGGATCTGCTGACCGCCTCTCAAGGGAAAAATGAGATTAGACAGGCCCTGGTGATAAAGCAACAGATGATAGAACAAGAGATCCAAGAGGGCCAGGAACATTATGAGGAACTGGCCCGGATTGAGAAGAATGCCGAGATGGAACTTAAAAAGGCCGAGGCCGAACTAAATATCTGCCAAACAAGGCTTTCAAGCCTCCTGTCCCTGTCCGAGAATTTTGAAGGGTACAAGGTCGGCGTTCGGACCATCATGAAGGCGGATGATCTGAGGCCCAGGAATGAAGGCCGGATTATGGGGCTTATAGCGGATATCATTAAGGTGGAACCCCGCTACGAACAAGCCCTTGAGGCTGTTCTGGCCGACAAGCTGCAATATATTATCGTCAAAACCCTTGATGACGGCAAAGAGGCGATTGATTATCTTAAATCCAAGGCCAAAGGCCGAAGCAGCTTTGCCGCCCTCAATGATCTCCATCCGCTCACTGAAGAAAAGGGGAAAGACGATTTTCCTTTGCTGAGAGACCTGGTGAGCGTGTCGGACCCATACCGGCCCCTGATTAATCTTTTGCTTGGAAATACAACACTGGTGGAAAACCTGGATCAAGCCATCACCGTGTGGAAAAATAACGGTAATGGTCGATGCCTGGTCACCTTGGAAGGAGATATGCTGGATCGCACAGGGGTCATCAGTGGCGGCAAATTGGCCAATAGTGCGCATGGTCTTTTGGCCAGAAAACGCGAGATTGAAGAACTCAAAGAAAAAGCGAACATTCTTGAAAAGGATGTTCAAACACTGACCGACAAACTCGATTCTATCCAGATGGAAAGGGAAGAGAAAAAATCGGCATTGGATAGGTTGATGGAAGAAAAATCGGATTGCCGGGACCAGGTCAATGACCTGGACAAGGTCATTTTCCGGTTGAGCCACGAATTGGATCAACTTGAGCGCTTGATCCAGAAGATCTCTGAAGATCTTGACCGGGAAACCAAGGAACAGGCACGGCATCAAGATGCGTTGACCAAGATCGAATCGGAACTCAAGTTACATCAGGATATCAAGAGAAAAGAAGAGGAATATCTGAGCCGAAAAGAAATAGAAATGAAAGAAACCGAGGAAGAGTTTGATGAAATCCGCAATGAATTTGAGAAACATAAGATGGATTGGGGTCTTGCGCGGGAAGAAGAAAAAGGACTCACACGCGAGATAGAACGGATCGAAGACTTCAAAGAAGAAAGCCGGGAAAGGCTTCAAAGGATCGACGCCGATATCTTGAGTGGACGGGAAAAGATACATGATTTTACCGAGAGGGAAGAAGCCTTAAGGGAAGAGCTAAAGGGATTTTACACCAAACTGGAACAGGCGGAACAGGCCGTCAATCAAAGTGAACAGGACCGGAATCAATTCCATGCGGAGATCCGGGAACAGGAAAAAAAGGCCGAAAAACTTCGAGAAGAATCGGATACCCTGAAAGATCAGATCAACCGGACAAGGATGGAACAATCCGAGATCAAGATCAAGATGGAAAACCTTGAGGAGAAGATAAGAGAGCGATTGAATCTTAATCTTGCGGAAGTCTACAGTGATCACCTGGAAGCGGATTTTTCCGCGCCGGAGCTGCGGGAAAGACTTGAAAAGCAAAAGGCAAGAAGGGAGAAACTGGGTGAAGTCAACCTCACGGCCATTCAGGAACACGAGGCATTGAAAGAGCGAAATGAATTCATCCAAACACAGCGGCAAGATCTCCTCAATTCCATTGACTCGATTCAGCGGGCCATCCGGAAGATCAACCGGACATGCCTGGAAAAATTCATGGAGACCTTTGAAGATGCCGACCGGAAGCTCAAGGAAGTCTTTCCCATTCTATTCAATGGCGGTACGGCGGGCTTGAAGCTCATGGATGAGGCAAACCCCTTGGAAAGCGGCGTCTTGGTGGAGGTACGTCCTCCCGGAAAGAAGGTCAGTCATATGGGGCTTCTCTCTGGTGGTGAAAAAGCTTTGGTGGCCATGGCGTTGCTCTTTGCCATATATCTTATCAAGCCTAGCCCATTCTGCCTGCTGGATGAGGTGGATGCCCCTCTGGACGAGGCCAATATCGATCGATTCAACAACCTCCTTCAGGAGATCAAGAAATATTCCCAGGTCCTCATGGTGACCCACAACCGGAGGTCCATGGAGATCGTTGACAGCCTTTACGGCGTGACCATGGAAAAGGCGGGGGTCTCCAAAATGGTCGCAGTGAACCTGAATGAACACAGTATGAATTAGTTCTTTTCCATAATGCTCGTCAACCTGCTCGGCAATGTCAATATCAGAATTATATTTTATATGTGTGGTGCTTTTATACCCCTCCTTTTCAGTACTACCTATAATAATATTGACATTGCCGCTCAGGTCGATGAGCATTTTTTTTGAGTGATTTTTAGGCCTTGGGAAAAGATATTACTGGTAGGATCCCATAAGGAATGACCATTTCAGGTGAATCATTGAAAGCAACTAGTCAAAAGAAATCCTCTAAAAACAAGATATTCATTGAGATTCGAAGGGATTGGTGTAAAGGATGCGGTATCTGCGTGGCCTTTTGTCCAAAAAAGGTCCTGGAACTGGATGAACACGAAAAATCGTCTATTTCAAATCCCGAGGCATGCACCCAATGCGGCTTTTGCGAGCTTCATTGCCCGGACATGGCCATTGAGTTGATTTTGATCCAAGAAGGTACGAAATGACCAAACAAATCCTGTTCCTTCAGGGCAATGACGTATGCGTAGAAGCCGCCATCTATGCCGGTGTCAATTTTTTCGCCGGCTATCCCATTACCCCGGCCACCGAGATCGTGGAACGTCTTGCCGAACAACTGCCCCGAAAAGGCGGCAAATTTATCCAGATGGAGGATGAAATCGCCTCCATGTGTGCCATTATCGGGGCATCGTTAACAGGCATGAAGTCCATGACCGCCACCAGCGGACCTGGTTTCTCCCTCAAGCAAGAGGCCATCGGTTATGCCGTCATGGCCGAGATTCCATGTGTTATTGTCAATGTTCAGCGCGGTGGCCCTTCCACGGGGATGCCCACTTGCGTCAGCCAGGGAGATGTAATGCAGGCAAGATGGGGAACCCATGGTGATCACGCCATCATCACCATGACGGCCTCCAACCATCAGGATGTATTCGCCACGACGGTAGAGGCCTTTAATCTGGCCGAGACCTATAGGACGCCGGTCATCCTTTTATTTGATGAGGTCATCGGGCATATGAGGGAAAGACTCATCATGCCGGAGCCGGGTGAAATCCCTCTTATTGAAAGACTTCGCACATCGGTCAAGGAAGGAACCGATTACCACCCCTATCTACCCCGCGATGATGGGCGACTCCCCATGTCCGATTTTGGAGGCGTACACCGTTTTAATGTAACCGGGTTGGTCCATGACATGTGGGGATTCCCATCCAACAACCCGAATATCGCTCATGGTCTCATGCGTCATTTGGTGGATAAGATAGAAAATCACGTATCCGAGATTGCCAAGGTCAAGGAATATTATCTGGATGACGCAGATGGCATATTGATCTCATATGGCTCTCCAGCGCGTTCGGCCCGTCATGTCGTTGAAAACAGGCGAAAACGCGGCATTCGGCTCGGCCTGCTTGAACTCCAGACCCTTTGGCCGTTTCCGGCTGAAAAGGTGCGTGATCTATGTTCCAAGGCCAAATATATCCTGGTGGTTGAACTGAATATGGGGCAGATCATGCAGGAGGTCAAGAAAGCCGTGGAAGATCCGGGCAAGGTTTTTCTGGCGAATAAAATCGATGGAACTTTTATTTCGCCCACCGATATACGCAATATTATCCGATTGATTCAAGGGAAAGGAGTCTGATCATTGGCCGTGCGTGATTATATCCGCGAACGATTTATGCCTCATATATGGTGCCCGGGGTGCGGGCATGGGATCGTCATGAATACGCTGATTCGAGCGGTTGAAAACCTTGGGCTTCGCAAAAACGATATCATCATGGTTTCAGGGATAGGCTGTTCAGCGCGTATCACCGGATATCTGGATTTCCATACATTGCACACACTGCACGGTCGGGCTTTGGCCTTTGCCACCGGGGTCAAACTGGGCCGACCTGATCTTCATATCATCGTACCCATGGGCGACGGTGATGCCACGGCCATCGGCGGCAACCATTTTATCCACGCGGCGCGTCGAAATATTGATATGACCGCCATCATTATGAACAATCGCATCTATGGCATGACCGGAGGGCAATATTCCCCATTGAGCGGATATGGCCGGATGGCCACAACCGCTCCTTACGGCAACATCGATCAGGCCTTTGATATCGTTGAGCTGGCCTGGAGTGCGGGGGCTACGTTTGTGGCCCGTACCACTACCTACCATGCCCATGACATGGTTACAATCCTTGAAAAGGCCATTGTGCATAAAGGGTTTTCCGTCGTGGAGGTCCTGAGCCAATGCCCCACCTATTACGGCCGGAAAAACAAATTGGGTGACGCCGTGGAGATGATGAAATCCTACCAGAAAGGCACTACACCGATAGGTTCGAACGCAAAAAAACAAAATCCCGATCTTGTTGAAAGGGGTATTTTTGTTCAGGAAGAAAAACCGGAATATTGCACCGAATATGAAAAGATTATCCAAAAGGTCAAGGGAGAAAAACAGCGGTGAGGACACGCATTATTTTTTCAGGATCAGGGGGGCAGGGTGTTGTAACCGCATCCATCATACTAGCCGAGGCCGCTGTTCTGCATGAAGGGCTGAATGCGGTTCAGGCTCAGTCATATGGCCCTGAAGCAAGGGGTGGTGCTACACGTTCGGATGTGATTATTTCTGACACGGATATCCATTTCCCGAAAGTCAATCATCCCAATATGCTCGTTTGCCTGACCCAAGAAGCCTATAATACGTTTTCCGGATTGATTCGGCCAGGGGGCCTTCTGTTGATTGATCGCCATTATGTCAAGCCTGAAAAAAAGGTGGACGCTCGACAAGTGGAACTCGACATATATAAAACCATCATGAAGGAAATCGGCAAACCTATTGTCTTCAATATTTGCATGCTGGGGGCCTTCATTACCTTAACTCCCCTTGTGAAACCGGAATCCATCATAAAGGTCCTGGCAAAACAAATCCCCTCCGATTTTATGGCCATGAACGAACAGGCCCTTCAAATCGGTCAAAGAATGGCGGAAGCCTATAAATAAACATCTATGGAAAATTTTTTTCAGAACCTATAAGGAATTTATTCATTTTGGGTTTCTATCTGCTTCTTTTCCCGCTTTTCTTTCTTTTTTTCCTTGAGTGTCTTGGTCGCCTTTTTTTTAGCCTCTTTCTTGGTGTCCCTTGCTTTTGCCATAGTCAGCCTCCTATTGCTGAAATTCAAAGATGGTCGCGCCCCGGGTTGATTCAAAAAATGGTCGAATAGGGTCTCCCTGAAGGGAATTACAGTTTTTAGATTCATAACCATTTTCAGATCAATATTCAACCTGAAAATAATCGGAAATCAATAACACCAAAAATAGGAATCGGGCTCTTGGAAAATGCCAAAAGTTGAGAACCCATGGAAAGAAACCTCATCGAAAACACCAATCGAAGACCTTAAAGTTTTTATGAAGTTATAAGATTCGACAAAGGAAAGGGCATGGCGCTGCAAGTTGTATTCAAGGGTGACCGGATCTAAGTACAGGAAAGGTCAGGGTCGAAATTTGTACAGCCCGGAGATCTCCTTTTCGGCAGGGCGGTTTCGGTCGACGGCGTGGGCATGCTTATAGGGCTTGGCCCCACCCTTATTCCTCCGCGCCGGAAGCCTGATATCATTCAATTTAGGAAAAAAATGCGCCGCAAGAGTCCTACCCTGACCGATGAGACACTCTATGAATGGGATGTCGAACTCCGGGAATTGTACCTCTTCCTTGATCATGCCTTTCATTCCCCGCCGCAAATCCAAAACACGGACGGTGATCCATTGGAGTTTCACCGGTTGATTTACGAGATATCATCATCGGCCGAAGAGGCCCTGGAGAAGCTCAGCGGCCTTTGTGTAACCATGACTCCTGAAGAAATCCGGCAAGAGGCAAAACAGGACGCTTCGGGTCGCATCCTGAAAGTTGAGTTTTCATGGGACCGTCTGGGACAAACAATGAATCAGGAATTGCCCAATACCGTCCTGGGCCACATTGCGATAAAAGGCCGCCGCTTAACGGCTGAGGTCAATTCCAAACAAAGGGCCGATGTTTTTCGTCGTGAAATGGACCAGAGATTGGGGGACCTGGCTCATTTTAAGGTGGATGAGATTCAGGATACGACTTCAGCGATGAAAAGAATGGAAAAAAAGATAGCCGGTAATGAAAGACCGGATGATAGCGAACTGATGCGGGACCCTGAAATCAGAGAACAAATGTCGGAATTTTTGGCCCAGCATTGGGAAAACTGGATCAATGAAAAAATACCGGCCCTGGGAGGCAAAACCCCGAAACAGGCTGTAAAATCCGCCGATGGCCGTGAAGCCGTTGAGGTGCTTCTCAAAGAGGCTGAGAGAGGCCTCGGCCCGGATGCATTTACAAATGAAGCCAATGTAAAAGGCGTCAGCCGGGTGCGAGAATTGCTCGGTCTAAAAGATTGAATGATAAAGGCAAAAATCAGTAGTCATTACTTCAAGGACAGGCTAAAAATAAAAGCAACCGCAGAGTTGAGTATATTCACATATGAATATTTGATGAGTCCCTTTTCTAGATCATCGATGAATGCAAAGAGATCCGGACTTCCTGAAAAGCCTTCAACACGATCGAGACCGGAATGAAGATGATGAGGTGCGTGGGGTAGTTCATTCCGCAATCTCCGTCCCGAGTTATTCTCCCGCAGGAACGCAATAAGGGGCACTTCCCCTACCTGGGCATCCCCCATAAATACAATACTGTTCTTAGGGAGTTCATCATGGGCGTATAACCCTACCACTGATTGATTAGATTTGGTCCGGTATAAAGTAACAAATCCTGCCATCCACTCAAAACCGCTTTGTATTTGTATCATAGAGTTCTCCGACGAAATCGGCCGTCATTACCTTTTCAGTGGGACCCTGTTCAAGGATACGTCCTTTTTTTAACATGATAACCTGATCGGCAAAAATATTGACAAGATTCGGATCATGCATAGAGGCAATAATCCTCGACCCCTTTTTCCGGCAAAGCTCTCTCATCATGGAAAGAATACGGTACTGGTTGTGAAAATCCAGATGATTCGTCGGCTCATCAAATAAGAGTGTCTTGGTGCTTTGCATCAGCGCCCTTGCCAGTAAAGAAATTCTGCGCTCACCACCCGAAATCCGGTTAAAATTTCGCTTCGCGAGATAGCCGGCGTCCAAGGATTCAAGGATTGCAAATGCCGTATCATAATCCGCTGGTCCCGGGCTCTCATTGAATCCAAGATAAGGCGTCCGTCCCATGACCACGACCTCCTCAACACTGAAAGGAAAGATGTCGATGTTCTTTTGGGGGACCATGCTCACCCTTTTGGCTATCTCCTTTTGGTCTGCTCCGATGATACTCAATCCGTCAAGCTCGATTAAACCGCGGTTGGGATATAACAGGCCGTTAATGCAATGGAGAAGTGTTGTTTTACCGGAACCATTACGACCAAGTGAGGCGCAAAAATTCCCTGACGGAACCTCCATATTGATATCCGCCAAGGTCTCGGTCCGTTCGTAACTGAAAAACAAATCACAGCATGTAAGGGTCATAACCAGCCACTCGCCCTGTTTCGATAGAGAAGATACGCGAATAACGGCGCTCCGATAAAAGCCGTTACAACGCTTATGGGAAGTTCAGCCGTTGTCAACGACCGTGCCAACATATCCGCCAAAGTCAGAAACAGGGCACCGGTCAACATCGTCACGGGGAGCATGACCTCGTGGTTGGGACCGACCATCGTTCGTGCCATATGGGGTATCACAAGACCGATCCAGCAAATCTGGCCGCATACGGATACGGTTACCGCCACCATCAAAGAGCTGATTCCGATAAAGATATAACGATAAACCTTGGGTTTCAACCCAAGGGATATTGTGACTGCAAATCCCCGAGAGACAGGACATTCAGCCTGTAACGCAGGATATGGAAAAATACCAGACCTACGAGGGTCACTACCCCAACCGTTATGACGGCCGGCCAGTCCGCCCGGCTCATGCTGCCCATAATCCAGAAAATGATAGCGGGAAGCTCATTATAAGGATCGGCCAAAAATTTCGTGATAGTGATGGAGGAGTTAAAAAGCGACAGGACGATGAACCCTGCGAGAACCAAAACCAGGAGGGGTCTCACGGCAACAAACTGGGCGATAGCGAGGGCCATGAAAACTGCAACCATCTCGAAAAAGAAGGCCAGGACATGGATCAAGGCAAGGTTGGCACCGGGTAAAAGCAGGCCCAAGGCCGCGCCGAATGTAGCACCGGCGGATACCCCCAGGATATCGGGAGACACCAGTGGATTCCGGAACAGCCCCTGGTAAACCGCCCCTGAAACAGACAAGCCGGCTCCCACCAAAACCGTCAACAGACATCTGGGAAGGCGGACAAACCAAAAAACCATACCATTGTGAAATTCACCGTTGTCTTGCCGAAACCCTGAAATGATGCTGGAAAAAATCTCGCCCAACGAGATATCCACGGGGCCCACTATCAATGAAATACAAAAAAGCACCAACAGCACGACCGTCAAACGGACAATCACGGCATTCCGGCTTTTCGGACCCCGAACTCCGACACTATCTTTTCCTGGAATCTTGGGCATTTCACTGCTTGATATCGATCCAATCGGCCAATTCACCACCCATCTCCGAAAATGTCTTTCCGAAAAGAATCTGATGAAAGCGATCCACTTCGGCCATCAAATCCATATCGCTGAACCGATCCGGGTATAATTTTTCAGCCATCCAAAGGACGCTCAAGACGGCAATCGGACATCGGGGGATTGCGCAGGCAATGCCTACGCAATCTCTACTCTATATACTTTAAGTGCCGGTATTCAACTATTCTATGAATTATATCATTTAGACCATAGTTGAGATTTACATGCCGGACTTGATAAGCCACCCCCACTTGATACGGAGGTATCCACATCTTTTATTTTTGTAAAATGATTTCGAGATGAGATAAGGCTCATCTTCTCAAGAAGGTGGTAATCATATGTCAAGCTGAAGCCATAAATACGATTCTACACCTTCCCCTGCTTATCAAATAGATCACCCTGCATACCGGCACCCCTGCTCCTCCCGGCCAGTATCCCGTTGTGACTCTCACCGGACCCAGGCAGTCCGCAAAAACAACCCTGGTCAAGGTCGTTTTCCCGGAATGGGGCCGGGTTCAATTGGAAAATGCATGTTTACAGGTTCCTATCCCAGAATCTATGATATGAATCTGGAACCATCCGGATGGTATTCGAATGAACTGAAGCTGTCATGCCGGACCTGATAAGCCTGCCACATACTTGATACGGTGGCATCCAGGATCACGAGAGGTTAAAAACACTGGATTCCGGCTTTCGCCGGAATGACGTTTGAACTGAGTTTGATCCGTCGCCGTATAGTGTGTTAAATAATGCCCCGTCCTTTGGATGGGGATCTTTACGAATGACTCGTAAAACAATTCCGATTTTCTTTTCCCCAAAGGAGCTAAAACCTCCATGGGGACGCTCGTAAAAAAGTAAAAAGTAGCAGAATTTACAGTCTGATTGGATAATTGCCTCGACGGAACGCCCCTGGACTTCAGAAATACGCGACAATTTTAAAGACTTCTGGATTCCCCGGATAAGCCCAGCAGAGCGGGATCTTCGACCGGGGAATGACCAGTGGGGGAGACTGGATTCCCCCCCGGTCCTCCCATACAAAATCACGGGAATCTTCGACCTGAGAATAACAGATGGATTGGATGTACTGATCAAGCTGGAAGAGCGAATGTTGTTTTAGCTTTCTGGCGGATTGGTGTGAATATCTTCCGTGAACACCACATTTGAAGGATGGCCCCGGGTGGCTGGTTTGCTTTACATAGCCTGTGCTCTCTTGGTCTCGGATTGTTTGGCTAATTGTCTTATATTTTCCACATATTCAGGCCAGTTGTGCAGAGTCTCGGGATCAAAATCTGCGCCGTTGGGCCATACTAGTGTATGTATTTCCGGATCGATCTCAACCTGGTCAAACATTTTTTCATCCTCAAGCAGCCTATATGATTCTCCGACTAAAACCGGCTTGAAATCGATTCTTTGTTCATGACCGTCATCGAATTTTACTAAAAGGGTAAAAGGTCCGATTTTTTGAAAATCGATAACACGATAAATTTGATGTGGGTGTTCCATTTTTCACCTCTTTCCTATTTGAGGGGGGTTATCTTATATGGAAAACGGCCGGATTGCAGCCTTTCCCAATTTTCCAGAAGCTCCCCTTGATAATTCAGCTCATGCTTCAACAAGGCGCCGTTGTTTTTGAGGCAAACTTCCGCTAATCAAATCAACTTCATCAATCCTGTAAATAGCAACATGGTTCTGATAATAAGCATGAAAATGCGGGCTATGATGAGGTACCCCAGCCTCAGCAAACATTCGTATTATTATACCGAAAAAACGCGCAATCTCAGGCAATTTCTTTCTCCTATGATGTTTGTCTACTCCAGAAAAAGTGTTAATTTGATCTAAGTTATCAATCTTCCAAACAATTCGCCGCAAATTTCCT